>JAJEIJ010000051.1:0-8004 GCA_022827725.1 Acidimicrobiia bacterium | reverse complement strand
TTCCTTTGAGTTTTAGCCTTGCGGCCGTACTCCCCAGGCGGGGCACTTAATGCGTTAGCTACGGCACGGAACCCGTTGATAAGGCCCCACACCTAGTGCCCAACGTTTACGGCGTGGACTACCAGGGTATCTAATCCTGTTTGCTACACACGCTTTCGCTCCTGAGCGTCAGTACCGGCCCAGAGTGCTGCCTTCGCCGTCGGTGTTCCTCCTGATATCTGCGCATTTCACCGCTACACCAGGAATTCCACACTCCTCTACCGGACTCTAGTCATAGCAGTATCGGATGCAGTCTTAGGGTTGAGCCCCAACCTTTCACATCTGACTTACTAAACCGCCTACGAGCTCTTTACGCCCAATAATTCCGGACAACGCTCGCCCCCTACGTGTCACCGCGGCTGCTGGCACGTAGTTGGCCGGGGCTTCTTCTTCAGGTACCGTCAATTTCGTCCCTGCTGAAAGGGGTTTACAACCCGAGAGCCTTCATCCCCCACGCGGCGTTGCTGCGTCAGGCTTTCGCCCATTGCGCAAGATTCCCCACTGCTGCCTCCCGCAGGAGTCTGGGCCGTGTCTCAGTCCCAGTGTGGCTGATCGTCCTCTCAGACCAGCTACCCGTCACTGCCTTGGTGAGCCGTTACCCCACCAACAAGCTGATAGGCCGCGAGGCCCTCCCGAAGCGCCGGAGCATTTCCTCATCCGATCATGCGATCAGAGGAGGGCATCTGGTATTAGCCACAGTTTCCCGTGGTTGACCCAGTCTTCGAGGCAGGTTCCTCACGTGTTACGCACCCGTTCGCCACTAGGTCATTGCCCGAAGGCGACCTCGTTCGACTTGCATGTGTTAGGCACGCCGCCAGCGTTCGTCCTGAGCCAGGATCAAACTCTCCGTCAACATCTCCAGCAGATCCTCCCCGAGGGAGATCACTGCCTTCGATCAAGTGCTCGTCTTACTAAATTGCCTCGGCAAGACGAAGCGATTCCGGAAAGTCAAAAGGGCCGAAACCCTTCCTGACTTGGTTTCCTTGGAATTGTGTTAGGTCGACGACATCGACGCGAGGTGCGCCGGGCCGTCGCCCGCACTGGCTTTTCCGTCCTCTCTTCCGTTTTCAAGGAGCGTGAGGCGGTGACCCTGACGGGAGAACCGCATCGGCCCGGACAAGCCGAACCTTGCTCTGCCACTGGGGGCAACCTAAAGGAAACCCGTTTCAGAGGCGAGTGGTAACGCTACCGGCCTCAGCCAGCAACGTCAACTCAATCACAAGATTGCAACTCGGCCCCTTTTGCCAACTCAATCAGGGGTTTTACTGCGATTCCACCCGCAACAGGTGGTAGCGGCGCTTGCCTCGGCGAAGCAGGAGGTAGCGGTCATGCAGAAGGCTGTCGGCAGCCACCTCGGTGTCCTCCCCGGAGACCCGCTGATTGTTGACATACACCGACCCCTCTGCCAGTCCCCGGCGGGCATCGCCCTTGGAGGAAGCCAGCCCTGTGGAGGCCAGCAATTCCACGAGATCGAAGCTGTTTGAGGCGGCATCGAACCCGCCGTCGGGGATGTCGGAGGTGGGCACCTCGGCGGCAATTGCCTCCAGGGCGGCCTCGTCCATGTCGTCCACCGGAGAACCGAACAGGATTCGAGCTGCCTTTTCGGCCGCGGTGGCCGCGGGCCGGCCGTGGACCAGGGAAGTGACCTCGTTGGCCAGAATACCCTGGGCCTCTCTTCGTCCGGGATCGCGCTGATGGGCCTCAACCGCTTCGGCAATCTCGGCCACCGGGAGCATGGTGAATTGGAGCAGGCTGCGCTCCACGTCCTCGTCGGGGACCTGGATGAAGTATTGGTGGAACCGATAGGGGCTGGTGCGCTCGGGATCAAGCCAGATCGCCCCCTCGGCGGTCTTGCCGAACTTGGCGCCGTCAGATCGGGTGAGCAGCGGCCAGGTGAGGCCGTGGACTTGGGCACCGGACCGGCGGCGGATGAGGTCGACCCCAGCAGTGATGTTGCCCCACTGATCGGAGCCGCCGATCTGAAGCTCGCAGTCGTGATGGGAATGCAGCCACCAGAAGTCGTAGGCCTGCAACAGCATGTAGGTGAACTCGGTGAAGGAGATACCGGTCTCGCTCTCCATCCGGCTGCGCACCGAGTGCTTGGCCGCCATCTGGTTCACCGTGGCGTGCTTGCCGGTGTCTCGGAGGAACTCGATGAGAGTTAGGTCGCGGGTCCAGTCATAGTTGTTGACCAACTCGGCTTCGCCATCGAGATCCAGCAGCTTCTCAAGCTGCGACCGGATGCCCGACAAGTTGGCGGCCAGCGTCTCGTCATCCAGCAGGTTGCGCTCATCTGAGCGTCCGCTGGGATCGCCCACCATGCCGGTGGCCCCGCCCACCAAGGCGATGGGCCGGTGACCGGCTTCTTGGAACCGCCTCAGCACCAGAACCCCGATCAGGTTGCCCAAGTGCAGGGAGCTGGCCGTAGGGTCGATGCCGTGGTACACGCTGACCGGCCCACTGCTCAATCTTCGGGCCAGCAGATCCCGATCGGTGGTGTCTTGCACCAGGCCGCGGGATTCGAGTTCTTCAAGCACCATGCGAATGCTACGAGAGTCGACGGCCTAGGGAGAATGAGTACGTGACGGGCAGGCGACTCGGCTTGTCGATTGGCATAGCGGTGGTGGTGCTGTTCGCCGTGTTTTGGATCGGGGCCACCATCTGGTTCTTCGGCGACGAGAACCCTGACTGGCTGCAAGACCGGGAGTGGGTGGCCGATGCCGAGGCCCGATGCGCCCAGGCCCGCGACGAACTGGACCGGCTTCCCCAAGCCCTCGATCTGGAGGATACGGACGACCAGGCCGACCAGATGGACGATCGGGCCGACCAGATCGAAGTCTCGACCGCAGTGCTGGCCGACATGACGGCTGACTTGGCCGCGTCTGCTCCGGGCGGCGATGACGGTGAGCTGGTGGGGTTGTGGCTGGGCACCTGGGAGACCTATCTCAACGACCGTCTGGCCCACGCGGAGGCCCTCCGAGCCGGAGAAGACCGCCAGTTCCGAGTGAGTGTGGAGCGAGGAGAAGGGGTTGACGCCCTGTTGGACGCCTTCGCCGACCGCAATCGGATGCCCTCCTGCGGCGACCCGCTGGACATCGGCTGAACCACGCTAAGTGTGCGGCAGCCCTTCGAGGGCTTCCGATCCCAATTGAGCGAGGCGCACCAGGCCGGGGTCGCAGCCGAAATCAGCCAGGCCGTCAAGCGGCACCCAGCGCAGACCCCGGGACTCGTGGTTGCCCTGAGGCTGGGCATCGGCTGGGGCCTGCACTAGGAACCGGACGTCGTAGTGCAGATGGGGATCCTCGCCGGGGGGATCCACTTCGTGGACGTCGAGGTGCAGGGGCTGGGGCCAGATGAGCAAGTTCTGGATGCCGGTTTCCTCGGCTGCCTCCCGCAGCGCTACTGCGACCAGGTTGGCATCGCCATCGGCGTGACCCCCCGGCTGAAGCCAGCGGCCGAACTTGGCGTGGAGCATCAACAGGGTGTTGGTTCCACCGCTGTCCACCACCAGGGCCGAGCCGGTGAGATGTCCGGGCCGACACGTTCGCAGACAGGCGTCGGGGTGGCCGTCGATCAGCGCCCGGTAGCGATCGCCCAAATCGTCGTCGAACCCAGCTAACAGCTCACGGGCCACTGCCAGATCTTGGGTGGATGACAGCAGGGGGTGCCCGTCGCCCAGCCAGGTCAGCTCTTCAGCGCCGCTCATCATCCTCTCCGAGAAAGGTCGGGGCAACCGGGAACGTACCAGCGCCAAGGGAGATCAATACCAGCGCTGAGGCCGATGCGAACCGAGCGGCCCGGCTCAGCGGGGGGTGCGGTCCCATCGTCGAGCACTTCGATCCCCGAATCGGCGACCACCAGATCAGCGCCGTTGGCAGCGCCGTCGATGCCCAGCGCAGCGGTGAGCTTGGCCGGCCCGCTGCACAGGTCTCGATCCTGGCGGGCTTTCGGTCGCCGCGCCCACATGTCCTTCAGACCGGCCAGTGGAGTCAGCGCCCGCAACAGCACCGCGGCACACTCCCCATCGGCGCCGCATACCACGTTGGCGCACCAGTGCATACCGTAGGTGAAGTACACATACAGCCGGCCGGGCGGTCCGAACATGACCTCGGTGCGGGGGGTCATACCCCGATAGCCGTGGCTGCCCGGGTCATCGGCGCCGGTGTAGGCCTCTACTTCCACGATCCGGCCCCGGCATCCTCCAGACACCAACACCTTGTTGAGCAGGTCGGGAGCCACCTCCCGAGGGTCTCGGGCATAGAACTCCCGCTCCAGGCTCATCGCCGTCAGGATAAGGCAACGGAAGTGGATTCCTGCCCATACTTGAACGGCCGAAATGGCGCTGGCGAAGGAGAGGTTGATGTCCAGGAGAACCGTGTGTAGTTCATTGTTGGGAGCAGTGCTGGCTCTTGGCCTGTTGGCGGGAGCCACCGGATGCAGCGACAACGTGGAACAGCAGCAGTCGGTCACGATCAGCTTCGGCCACCCCTTCCCCCCGACCCACCCGGTTCATGTGCAGGTGTTCGAGCCGTGGGCCAACGAGGTGCTCTTGGCCACCGGCGGCACCGTGACCATCGAGTTCTATCCCAGTCAGACTTTGAGCGCTCGCAGTGAGGTGTACCAGAGCACAGTTGACGGCGGCCAGGGCATCGGCTGGGCCCTTCAGGGCTATTCCGTGGGCCGCTTCCCGGCCGCTGAGGTGGTGGGCTTGCCGTTCGTGTTCGACAGCGCGGTGGAGGCCACCGAAGTGCTGTGGACTCTCCACAACGAATTCGAGGCCATCCGCAACGAGTACGCCGACGTGAAGCTGCTCGGGCTGTGGACCCACGACGTGGCCGACCTGTGGCTGGCCGGAGACCAGGCCTCTGACGCCCCCGACCTCTCCGGGCTGACGGTGCGGGCGCCAACGCAGATACAGGTCGAGGTGATCGAAACGCTGGGAGGAGCCCCGGTGAACCTATCTGTGCAGGAGATTCGAGATGCGCTGGGGCAGGGCGCTATCGACGGGGTGATGATCGCCAACTCCGGTTTGTCCAGCTACGACCTGTACGGCGTGCTGGGCAGTGGTGTGCAGTGCAACTGCTATGTGTCGGCCAGTTTCTTGGCCATGAACCAAGACCTCTGGGACAGCCTGTCGGTTTCTCAGCAGCGAGCCATCGAACGGCTGTCGGGCCGAGAGGTCTCCCTGGCCGCGGCGAGGGCCTACGACGCCGCCTCAAACGCGGTGGCCGAGCGCTACCCCCAAGAAGGGATCAACAAGATCGTGCTCGATGACACCCAGTTGGCCGCATGGCGAGACGCCACCCAATCGGTGGTGGACCGATGGGTCGGCAGGCATGCTGGCGACTTTCCCGCTCAGGCGATGTACGACCGCATGCTGGAGCTGGCCGCCGATTAGAGGCCGGCTGCCCTAGCCAAAGCGGGCTGCGTCGGCGTTGAGGCGGGCGCGGAATTGTTCGAGCTGCGCGGCTACTGGCTCGGGGCCTGCGCCGCCGGGGGTGGTGCGGCGGGTGACAGGGATGCCGGTGGCGAGCAGCTCAGCGGCGTCGTTGCCCAGGCGGGGGTCGGCTCGTACCAGGTCGACCAGGGACGCCTCGCCGTCCAGGCTGCGACGGACCAGGTCGCCGACCACTGCGTGGGCGTCGCGGAACGGCATGCCTTGGGCTACTAGGTGCTCGGCCAGATCGGTGGCTGCTGATGTGGGGGCGTCGGCGGCTGCGGCCATGGCCTCGGCGTTGAAGGCGATGGAGGACAGCAGCCCGGTCATGGCCCGCACGCCGAGGCTTACCTGGTCGACCGTGTCGAAGAGGGGCTCCTTGTCTTCTTGGAGGTCGCGGTTGTATGCCAAGGGCAACCCTTTGAGGGTGGCCAGCAGGCCGGTGAGGTTGCCGATGAGCCGGCCGGCCTTAGCCCGGGCCAGCTCGGCGATATCGGGATTCTTCTTCTGGGGCAGCATGGAGCTGCCCGTGGCGTAGGCGTCGTCGAGGGTGGCGAAACCGGCCTCCTCGGAGGTCCAGAACACGATCTCCTCGCCGAGCCGGGACAGGTGGATGGCCACAATGGTCAGCGCGAACAGGCTCTCGGCCACGAAGTCCCGGTCGGACACCGCGTCCATGGAGTTGTCGAACCGGGCGGCAAAGCCCAACTCGGCCGCAGTCATATCGGGATCCAAGGGCAGCGACGAGCCGGCCACCGCGCCCGCCCCCAGAGGGCTGACGTCTAGTCGGGCGCGGGCGTCGGCCAATCGGTCCACATCCCGGGCCAGCGCCCAGCCGTGGGCCAGCAGATGGTGGGCCAGCAGCACCGGCTGGGCCCGCTGGAGATGGGTGTAGCCCGGCAGGTAGGTGTCGCCTGCGTCGACGGCCTGCTCGACCAGCACCTGCTGGAGGGCAATCACGTCGACAGCGATGGCGGCCAGCTCCCGCTTGGCGAACAGGCGCAGGTCGGTGGCCACCTGGTCGTTGCGGCTGCGGCCGGTGTGGAGCTTGGCTCCGGCAGGACCGGCCAGCTCGGTGACCCGGCGCTCGATGGCGGTGTGGATGTCCTCGTCGCCGGGCGCGAAATCGAACTCACCGGCGGCCAGTTCCTGCTCGGTCTGGTCGAGCGCGGCCAGCACCTCGTCAACCTCGGCATCGGTGAGCAGGCCGACGCGGCCCAGCATCCGGACGTGGGCCCGCGACCCGGCAATGTCGTCGGGTGCCAGCCTCACGTCGAAGCCGATGCTGGCGGTGTAGGCCATCAGCTCGTCGGCGGGGTCACCGTCGAATCTGCCGTGCCAAAGCGTGCTCATGACGGGTCTGCTCTCTGGGCCAGGGTGCGCAGCCGCAGGGCGTGGAGCTTGATGAACCCCTCGGCGTCGGCCTGCTGATAGGCGCCTTGGTCTTCCTCGAAGGTGACCACCGCCTCGTCGAACAGGCTGTCGTCGGAGCGCCTGCCGGTGACGGTCACGTTGCCCCGGTACAGCTTGAGCCGCACGGTGCCGTTCACCCGCTGCTGAGAGTGGTCGATGGCGGTCTGGAGCATGAGACGCTCGGGGCTCCACCAGTAGCCGTTGTAGATGAGTTGGGCGTAGCGGGGCATGAGCTCGTCTTTGAGGTGGGCCACCTCCCGGTCGAGGGTGAGGCTCTCCATGGCCCGGTGGGCCTTGAGCATGATGGTGCCCCCGGGGGTCTCGTAGCAGCCCCGCGACTTCATGCCCACGTAGCGGTTCTCCACCAAGTCGAGTCGGCCAATGCCGTTGGCCCCGCCAATGCGGTTCAGCTCGGCCAGCACCGCGGCCGGGCTGAAGTGCTGGCCATCGATGGCGGTGATGTCGCCGCCTTGGAAGGTGAGCTCGATCTCGGTGGGGGTGTCGGGGGCATCCTCCGGCGACACCGACCACCGCCACATCTCTTCAGGAGGCTCGAACCACGGATCCTCCAGCGGTCCACCCTCGTAGGAGATGTGGAGCAGGTTGGCGTCCATGGAGAACGGTGAGCCGCCCTCCCGCTCAGCTTCGATGGGTATGCCGTGCTCGCCGGCGTAGGCCACGAGCTTCTCCCTAGAGCCCAGATCCCAGATGCGCCATGGGGCCACCACCGAGATGTCGGGGTTCAGGGCGTAGGCCCCCAGCTCGAAGCGGACTTGGTCGTTGCCCTTGCCCGTGGCCCCGTGGGAGACGGCGTCGGCGCCGACCTCGGCCGCGATCTCCACGAGCCTTTTGGCGATGAGCGGGCGGGCGATGGAGGTACCCAGTAGGTATTCCCCCTCGTAGATGGCATTGGCCCGGAACATGGGGAACACGAAGTCGGCGGTGAACTCCTCCCGCAGATCCTCAATGTAGATCTCGTCCACGCCCATGGCCTCGGCCTTGGCCCGGGCCGGTTCCAACTCCTCGCCTTGGCCCAGGTCGGCGGTGAAGGTGACCACCTCGCAGCCGTAGGTGTCCTGCAACCAGCGCAGAATCACCGAGGTGTCCAAACCGCC
>JAJEIJ010000010.1:0-25622 GCA_022827725.1 Acidimicrobiia bacterium | reverse complement strand
ATGTCCGCGGCCCGCTGCACCCGGCTGGCGTCGCAGGCCAGCTCCCGGCCGGCCAGTCTCGCGGTCAGAGCGGCCGCAGCCGCGCCGGCGTCGCCGCAGATGCCCACGTCTATGCGCTTGACCAGCCCGAGCATCTTGGCGTCGGCGTCCACCTGGATGACCTTGGCGCCGGCGGGCCAGTAGTCGAGGCCGTGCTGGGGCAGTGTGCCGAACGGGCCGAGGCGGGTGCCCAGCGCCAGCACCACGTCGGCCCGGGAGACGAGCCGCATGGCCGCCTTGGAGCCCTGGTAGCCCAGCGGCCCACACCACTGGGGGTGCGAGGCCGGGAACGAGTCGTTGTGCAGGTAGCTGTTCACCACCGGGCACCCCAGGCGCTCGGCCAGCGCCACCGTGGCTGCCATGGCGTCGCCCATCACCACTCCGCCGCCTGAGATCATCACCGGGAAGGCGGCTCCGGCCAGCAGCTCGGCCGCCTCGTTGAGGGTGCGGTCGCCGCCGGGGCCCCGGTCCAGGTGCTGGGGCTGCGGGATCTCGACGTCGATGTCGCCGTAGAAGCGGTCGCGGGGGATGTTGAGCTGGGTGGGACCCATCTCCGACAGGGCCCGGTCGAAGCAGCGGGCCGTCAGCTCGGCCATGCGGTGCTCGTTGTTGACATGGCCCTGGTACTTGGTGAACTCCTCGAACATCGGCAGCTGGTTGGCCTCCTGGAAGCCGCCGAGGCCTATACCCATGGTTCCGGCCTCGGGGGTGACGACCACCACCGGGCTGTGGGCCCAGAAGGCGGCCGCCACGGCGGTCACGCAGTTGGAGATGCCGGGGCCGTTCTGGCCGATCACGACCCCGTGGCGGCCCGACACGCGCGAGAAGCCGTCAGCCATGTGGGCCGCGCCCTGCTCGTGGACCACCGGCACCAACTCGATGCCGGCTGGTTCGAAGATGTCCATGGCATCCATGAACGCGCTGCCCATGATGCCGAAGATGGTGTCGACGCCGTGGGCGACCATCGTCTCCACGAACGCTTCACTGGGTGTCATGCGGGTCATATGTTCATCCTCCGTTGAATGAGAATCCGGGTGCAAGAGGGAGATCACAGGGCATAAGCAGCAGGGGCGGGTTTGAGCGGGCGGGAGTACCACAGGGGCCGGCGCAGACCGCCGGGGCCAGGGGCCGGCCGGGTCATGGCCAGCCACTCCTGATAGGCCTTGCGGGCTTCAGCGGTGTCCACCGCCACGTCGCCGGGAGCGTCCCCGGGCTGAGCGGGCGTTACCCGCACCCGCTGGTGCCAGCACTGCATGCCCGACACCGGGTCGGGCTGCACACTGAACGTCAGGTTCTGGTGGACACCGGTATCGCTCCACCAGATCCGCTCGGTGTCGTCATCGGCGCTGGAATGGCGCTCCGGTTTGCCTCGACGGGTGAGCCGCCACAATGTGCCGTCGTTGGTGATGTCGGCGTCGCCCCCGGTCCACGACCCGCCTTTGCCCGGATCGAGGCGCCAGCGGCCCATGTGATGCGATGCCGCCACCACGCCGGGTCGGATGCCCTCGGTGCGCCACGCCCCGATCACGAAGTGGCCGATGCGGGTGGTGATCCTCACCAGGCCGTTCATCTCGATGCCCAGTGCCTCGGCATCGGAGGGGTGGATCCACAGTGGATGGCGGTGGCTGAGCTCCGACAGCCACTTGCTGTTGGCTGAGCGGGTGTGGATCAAAGTGGGGATGCGAAACGTCGGAATCAGGATGCGCTCGTCGCCGGAGAGGTCGAGGTCTTCCCAGTGCACGTGCGATGGAATCCAAGTTGGGGTGGCGTACTCGGGCCAGCCCCAGTCGGCCAGCGTCTCCGAGAAGAGCTCCAGTTTGCGCGACGGAGTGGGAAAGCCCTCCTTGGGAGCACCGTCTACCTGCACCGCCGGAGAGCCATCGCCGAGGCCAGCCAGCTCCAGAGCGGCCAGGTCTTCCGCCGAACCCGACCAGGTGCCGGGTGTGCCGGAGCGGCGGTACACGCCGGAGTCATCGAGATGGCAGCCATCCAGTTCAGCGGGGTCCACCTCCCGCTCGTAAGGCTGGTACATGTCGCCGTCGAGGGCATAGGCCCCCCGGTCGCGCATGAACTCCAACGGACTCTGACCGGCCGATTCGGCATCTTCGGCCAAGCCGGGCACGCCCGCGAACATGACCCCGTAGTACTCGTCCACGCTCATCGGCGTGCCGGGCTCCGCGGGGCTCTCGAACCAGCGGCGAATGCCCATGGAGCCGTCGGGGTCGATGCGCCACGACAGGTCGATCCAGAATTCGTTCTCCTCCCAAACCTCCCCCGGGTTGAACTCGTGGGTGCGCGATCCGTTGGTGACCTCGCCACCCCGGATCTCGGCGTAGCGACGCAGCACCGGCTGGCGGAAGCCGATCCAGCGCCCGGCGTGGGTCTCGAAGCTGGCCACATCGTGGCGCTCGGCCCCCACTCCCATGGGCAGCACGTAGTCGGCGAACGTAGCCGTCTCCGACCAGGTGGGCGTGAGCGCCACATGGCAGGCCACCTTGTCTGGGTCTTTGAGCGCCTCCAGCCAGCTGAACCCGTCGGGATTGGTCCACACCGGGTTGTACACCCGGCTGAAGTACACCTCGAGACGGCCACGGCCCTCGGCCAGGAAGTGGGGAAGCAAGATCGACATCTCGTGATGGGCCAGCGGGTACTCCTGAGGCCAACTCAACTCGTTCCACTGCTCGAAGGGCGGCGCTCCCGTGGGGTGGGGTGCCTTGTACTTGTTCCAGCCGTTGCCGGTGGTACCCCCCACCGTGCCCACCGAGCCGGTGAGTACATTGAGGAAGAACAGGCACCGGGCCGTCTGCCAGCCGCCCAGATTCCCCGCGCCAGCGGCCCGCCAGTTGTGGGAGGCGAACTTGGTGGGATGGGCGCCGATGATCCGGGCGATCTCGATGATCTGGGCCGCGGGCACCCCGCACACCCGCTCGGCCTCCTCCGGGGTGTAGGCGGCGTAGTCGTCGGCCAGGGCCGGACCCACCGAATCGAACCCCATCGGCCGATGCGGGTGGCGTTCGCGCAGGTAGACCTCCCAGTTTGTCCATCGCCGCACGAAGTCGCGCTCCCAGGTGCCGTTGAGCACCAGCATCCGGGCAATGGCCAACAGCAAGAAGGGCTCGGTACCGGGCCAGGCGGGCAGCCAGTAGTCGGCCTTTGAGCCGGTATTGGAGAGCCGGGGATCGACGCAGATGACGGTGGCCCCGTTGCCTTGGGCTTCGACGATCCGCTGGGCATGGGGGTTGAAGTAGTGGCCCGACTCCAGGTGCGACGAGATGAGGAAGATCACCTCGGCGTTGGCGAAATCTGCCGATGGGCGGTCGTGTCCCATCCAGCTCTGGTAGCCGACTCGGGCGTTGGAACTGCACACGTTGGTGTGGCTGTTGTGGCCGTCCACTCCCCAGCACTGGAGCACCCGCTCGGCGAATCCGTCCTCGCCGGGGCGGCCCACGTGGTACATCACCTCGTTTTGGCGGCCCTCGGCGATGGCACTCCGGATACGGCCACCGATGTCGTCGAGAGCCTCGTCCCAGCTCACCTGCTCCCACTGGCCTGAGCCCCGCTCCCCGGCGCGCCGCAGCGGATACAGAATGCGCTCGTGGTCGTCGATCTGGTTGAGGGTGGCCGGGCCCTTGGCGCAGTTGCGGCCCCGGCTGGCGGGATGCAGGGGGTTGCCCTCGATGCGGTCGATGCGCCCGGTGGCATGGTTCACATGGCACACCAGCCCGCAGGCAGCCTCGCAGTTGAAGCAGGTGGTGGGCACCAGGGTGTGGTGGTGCTCAACTCGGCGGGGCCAAGCCTTGGCATCGAGCGACACGGTGTCGTGCCACGTCTCGTGGGGCGGATAGCTGTGCAGCTCGTTCATAACCCGACCCTCCCCTATGAGAGCGGTACGGACTGGCCCGCCCGCACGAAGCTGTCCTCGTAGCACCACATGCCCGCCACCGCGCATATACCGGCCACCGCGGCCGGCACCGACCCAGAATCTGAGGCCAGGCTGACCGCAACCAGCACGGCCGGCACAATCAGCCCCAACGCCACCCCTCCGATCCAGAATTGCCGGGCGTATCGCCCCCGGGCCATAGCCGCCACGGCGGCCTCAACATGGGGCGTTGCCCGACCCAAGAGCTCAGCAGCCACCAGCACCGCAGTGGCCAGCACCCCCGCCAGCAGCACCCACTGGACAGCAACAGAATCGGGCCCGTCCACCGCCAGTTCCATCACCGCATACCCCGCACCCCCGGCGACAACCGCCTGGGCCAGGAGCGTGGGCAGCACCAGGGGCGACTGCCAGAGATCGCGGCCCTCGCACTGGGCGAACAAGAAGGCCGTGTAGCCCGCGGTGGCCAACCCCAATAGCGCGGCGGGCACAGCCAGCACTTGTAGCGCTCCTGTCGACTCCACCACACCAGCCACAAACCACGCCGCGCTCACCGCGGCGAACGCCCCCAGCACCGCCGCGCCTTTCACCAGCCACGACCGGCGATTACCCCGGGTAATCAGGTAATAGAACCGCTCCGGACGCTTCAGATCACCCACCAACAGCACTGCGGTCAAAGCCAGGAACACTCCCGCCACCACCGGCGGCACCACGCCCACCGTGGCCTGCTCGCGGCCATGGCCCAGCACCACCAGCAGCGCGGCCACCATCATCACCCCCGCAGCCACCGCCTTGGTCACCAGATAGCTGGAGACCTTGGCCTTCCACGTCATCTCATGGGCAGTGGTGTAGGCGGTACGGGCCACCACCCCATCGCCTCCGTCCACCGCGGTCGGGTGCCGTGAAGTGGTGTCGGCCCAGATCATCCCGTCTTCGGCAATGGCCGTCCGCAACGGGTCGAGTGACGCCGGATCCGCGCCCCGGTAATGCACCTTGGGCAACGTGTTCTGCTCCGGGGACCGCACTGCGGTTTCGCTCCGGGCAATGATCTTGGTGGTCTCGTCGTCGGGATTGTCGAGATCGGCCACCTTGATGGCGTGGGTGGGGCACACCACCACGCAGCTCGGCTCAAGATCCTGTTCGATGCGGTGGTTGCAGAAATTGCACTTGTTGGCCGTATTGGTGACTGGATTGATGTAGATGGCGTCGTAGGGACAGGCGTTCATGCACCCCTTGCAGCCGATGCAGTTGTCGTCGTCGAAGTCCACCACCCCGTTGTCAGCCCGAAATAGAGCGTTGGTGGGGCATATGGAGATGCACGGCGCGTCGTCGCAGTGGTTGCAGCGCATCACCGAGAAGTGCCGTTTGACGTCGGGGAACGTGCCGGTCTCGATGTACTTCACCCAGGTTCGGTTCACGCCGAGGGGCACGTCGTGCTCGGCCTTGCACGCCACGGTGCAGGCGTGACACCCGATGCAGCTCTCGCTGTCGAGGAGGAATCCGAGTCGGGTCACCCCAAGCCCTCGGCACTCATCTGGGGGTTGCCAGTCATCCCGGCACCTCGGCACTCATCTGGGGCTTGCGGGAGAGTCGCTGGATTCCGTCCTTCCTCGCCCGTTCCCAACACCCAGGGGTGGATGGCAGGCAAGTTAGCAGCTATAGCGAATTTGTTAGAGCCCAATGACATCAGGGACGACCCTTCGCAGCCTGGCAAGCCGCTATAACGGCCACAGTGGCGATGTCGTCGGCGCTGCAACCCCGAGACAGGTCGTGGACCACACCGGCGGTTCCCTGAAGCAGCGGACCGTACGCCCGGGCTCCGGCGAGGCGCTCGGTGATCTTGTAGGCGATGTTTCCCGAGTCGAGATCGGGAAACACGAACACATTGGCTCGACCAGCCACCTCCGAGCCAGGTGCCTTAGCCGCCGCCACCTGCCGGTCCCAGGCTGCATCGAATTGCATCTCCCCGTCGACGGCCAGCGAGGGCATCCGCTGGCGCACGATCTCGGTGGCCGCACGAACCCGCTCCACTCGAGAGCCATCGGCACTCCCCTTGGTGGAGTACGACAGCATGGCCACCCGAGCCTCCTCCCCCGCCAGCTGCTCATGGGTGGTTGCAGTTGAGATGGCGATGGAGGCGAGCTGGTCGAGGTCGGGATCGGGGACCACGCCGCAATCGCCGTAGGTGATCGGAGTCCCGTCGGGCAGCACCAACAGGAAGCAGCTGCTGATGGTGTCGACTCCCGGTGCCAGGCCGATGCAATTCAGAGCCGCCCTCACTACATCAGGCGTCGGCCGGCTCGCGCCGCCCACGCAGGCATCGGCCTCGCCCGCCGCCACCATGAGAGCGGCGACGTGGAGCGGGTCGCCCTGGTCGATCTTCTCGGCTTTCGGTGACGTCGCGGCCTGCGCCTGCACCGCCGGAGAGCAAAAACTCGCCGGGTCGTCGAGGATCACGGGATCGGCCAGGCCCTCCTGGTCCAGATAGCGGGCTGCAGCCTGGGCTCGCTCGTCGTCGCCGTCGGCCAACACCACCCGCTTTTTCGAGGCGCGCGCCTGCTGACGCCACGACTCGGTGATGGGGACGTAGCCCGCGGCCGGTTCGATGTTGGTCAACCCTTGCCTCGCTAGCAGATGAGCCGATTTTCAGCCATACGCATGGCCACATCCATGGTCACCCCAAGGATACTGATCAGGATCACGGCCGACGGCATCAGATCGAGCAGGAAGAACTGGCGGGCCTTGAAAATGGTGAAGCCGAGGATGCTCCCTGGAATGGCGAAATTCATCTTGGAATCTGGGGGCGCGTCGGTAGGCTAAGCAGCAGTGGCCGAGAACGCCGTCGGGTGGCTAGAGGATGACGACGGCGGTGTCGTCGGCGGTCCTTGGATTGAGACCGAGCCCAAGGGGCGCGCCCTGGGAGCGGCCCGGGCACTGCTGGCCGGGATGGCGCTCATCATGGCGGGCAACGGCCTCCAAGGAGCGGTGCTGGGGGTGCGAGCGGAGAACGAGGGGTTCGGGCTGGCCGTCAGCGGCGCGGTCATGGCCGGCTACTTCGTGGGCTTTCTGCTCGGGGCCAGGCTGGCCGAGCACTTCCTGGGCGCGGTGGGCCACATTCGAGTGTTCGCGGCATTGGCGTCGGTGGCCTCCGCGGTGTCCATCCTCCATCCGCTGTGGGTGAACCCTCCCGCGTGGGTGGTGCTGCGAGTGATCTTCGGACTGGCCATGGCCGGCATCTACGTGACGGTGGAGTCATGGCTCAATGACATGGGCACCAACACCAACCGCGGCCGCGTGCTGGGCATGTATCTGGTGGTGACCATGGGCGGGTTGTCGGTTGGACAGCTTCTGCTCAACGGCGGTGACCCCGCGGATTTCGACCTCTACATCTTCTCTTCAGCGCTCATCTCAGTTGCGCTGGTTCCCATCGCCCTGTCGGCCACCAGCGCACCACCCCTGGTTGCGCCCGAACCCCTGCCGCTGCGCCACCTCATCGCGCTGGTGCCTTCTGGAGTGCTGACCAGTTTTTGCGCTGGCATCAGTCACGGCGCCCTGCTTGGGGTGGGTGCGATATATGCAGCCAGTGAGGGGCTGCCCGCTTCGCGCATTGCGCTATTCCTGTCGGTGGCCACCATCGGAGCCATCGTGTTGACCTGGCCCATCGGGGCGATTTCTGATCGCATGTCCCGGCGAGTAGTCATCTTTATGGTTGCTGCGGGCGCTGCGGGCATCGCCGCGGTCATGGCCATGATCGAGCCCGGGTCGGGCCTTTCTCTGGCCCTAATGTTCCTTTTCGGGGGCACCACGTTCCCCCTCTACTCCCTGGCCATCAGCCATACCGGCGACTGGGTTCCGTCCAATCAGTTGAACGGGGCCAGCGCGGGACTGGTACGAGTGACCGGAGTGGGTGCGGTGATCGGCCCGGTGGCGGCCGGGCTGGCCATGGCCCTCACCGTCCCGTGGGCCTTCTTCATTGTTCTGGTGGCGCCCCACGCGGTGATCACGATGTTCATCGGGTGGAGGATCGCCGCCCGCAAAGGCATCCTCGTCAATGAGCAGACCAAGTTCGCGCCGTGGCCGGTGCGAGCCTCGGCGATGGCCGTCAATCTGCTGCGCCGCCCCGCCCGGCCCATTAGGAAAAACGGCGGGTCTGGAACAAGGCAATCGGCATAGCAATTCCCTATAGCTAATTTCACTTATTTTCGATATCTTTCCTTTATGCCCACCGTGGGAATGGATGCCGAAGCAGCCTTTGAACTGGCCATCGACTACCAGGGCGTAGCTGATGAGATCGACCTGCGGCGCCTGCGGTGGGCCGCGGTGGTGGGCGAGGTTGAGTATTGGCTGGGGGGCGAGCAGTACCCGGTGGAGCAGTCGCTGGGCGGGATCGCCCAGCAGCTACGCATCGACTCCGGGGACATCGCCCAGAGAGCGCAGATGATCCTGCTGGGTCCCGAAGGGCTCGATCTGGCCCTATGGGCCATCGAGGTTCTCCGCGATGCTCCCGAGGCGTGGGGCGGCGACCACATTGTGTCGCGGGGCGATCTGGAGGGCTTCGTCACCCGCACCGACGACCTGGGCGAGGCGGCCCGGATCCTGCTCACCAATCGCAGCCTGTTCACCATGGTGGACACGGCCAAGAACAATCGCGACTACCTGTCCGACCCTACCGAAGGATTCTCGGCCAGCGGTGGCGATGGGCGCATCAGCCTCGACGACCTCGATTCCTTCGAGGCCAAGATGTCGGCCTACACCACGCTGCTGCCCTACTTGGCGGCCATCGACACCGCGGCCCAGGGCGATCCCACCAAGGCCGACCAGTTCTTGTCGAAGGCAGACTTCGAGGCTATCGCCGCCGACGTGAGCCTGCCCCCGGAGGTTCGCGAAGCGGCCGCCGCGGTCATCGCCCATGGGGCCTACCACCGCAAGGACGGCTTCGGCTGGGACGACGTGGGGTTCTGGGCCATGGAGGCCGCTGGGGTGCTGCCGGTGGTGGGCGAGATCGTGGACACCACCCGGGCGCTGTATGCGCTGAGCCAGGGCGACTGGAGGTCGGCGCTGATGTTCGCCGGCCGGGTGGCCATGCCCCTGGGATCGGGCAAAACGCTGAGCGCGGCTCGGGCGCTGGTGGAGATGGGCCGCCGCCGGGCGTTCAAGGAGATGCAGTACTACACCCTCACCCAATCGGCGGAGAAAGCCAAGAAGAAGGTGGCCAAGACCGTCCGCAAGAGAACGACCGCCAAGGCCAAGGACACCTATCAAGATTGGCGGGACGACGCTCCGGCCGGATTCGAGTACCTGCCCCCACCCCATCGCCCGTAGTCTTTGGGCATGGTCTCGGAGCTGTTCGACGCCGAACTATGGAAGCCGGTGGAGGGGTTCGACCTCACCGACGTGACCTATCACCGCGCCGTCAACCAGGCCACGGTGCGGATTGCCTTCGACCGCCCCGAGGTGCGCAACGCCTTCCGCCCCCACACGGTGGACGAGTTGCATCGCACGCTGGACCACGCTCGCATGACCCCCGATGTGGGCACCGTGCTGCTCACCGGCAACGGGCCGTCGCCCACCGACGGCGGCTGGGCCTTCAGCTCGGGGGGTGACCAGCGCATCCGGGGAGCCGACGGCTACCAGTACGCCAGCGGAGAGACCGCCGACGCGGTGGACGATGCCCGCACCGGGCGACTGCACATCTTGGAGGTGCAGCGGCTCATTAGGTTCATGCCCAAGGTGGTGATCGCGGTGGTGCCGGGATGGGCGGCCGGCGGGGGCCACAGCCTGCACGTGGTGAGCGACATGACCTTGGCGTCGGCTGAGCACGCCATGTTCAAGCAGACCGACGCCGATGTGGCCAGCTTCGACGGTGGCTTCGGATCGGCCTACCTGGCCCGCCAAGTGGGCCAGAAGCGGGCCCGTGAGGTGTTCTTCGTAGGCAAGGCCTACACCGCAGCCGAGGCCTACGAGATGGGCATGGTCAATGCGGTGGTGCCCCACGCCGAGCTGGAGCAGACGGCGCTGGAGTGGGCCGAAGCGGTGAATGCCAAGAGCCCCACCGCACAGCGAATGCTGAAGTTCGCCTTCAACCTCATCGACGACGGACTGGTGGGCCAGCAGGTGTTCGCCGGGGAGGCCACCCGCCTGGCCTACGGTTCCGACGAAGCCGCCGAAGGGCGGGACTCGTTCCTGGAGAAGCGCCCGGCTGATTTCTCCCAGTTCCCCTATCACTTCTAGATCGATTCAGTTCTCGCTCTAGGGTGCGGCCATGGCCGACTCCCCCGCCGCTGATCCCACCACCGATACCGCCACCGATCCCAGATTCTCCCCTCGACCTGATGCGGCGTCGCTGGACGCCGCCCAGATGTTCGACCTTTCGGGGCGGGTGGCCATCGTCACCGGGGCCAGCCGGGGCATCGGCCTGTCCATCGCCCACGGCTTCGCCGCCCAAGGAGCCAAGGTGGTGGTGGCCAGCCGCAAGGCCGACGCCTGCGACCGGGCCGTGGCCGAGATCGCCGAGGCCGGCGGCGAGGCGCTGGCCGTGCCTGTCCACATGGGTGATCTCGACAGCGTGAACCAACTGGCCGACGCCACCCTGGAGCACTACGGCCAGATCGACATCCTGGTGAACAACGCGGCCAACCCCCTGGGCCTGCCCATGACCGACATCACCCCCGAAGCGTGGGAGAGCTCGTTCACCGTGAACCTGCGGGGGCCGTTCTTCTTGTTCCAGCGCTGTTTGCCGGCGCTGCTGGAATCCAACCACGCCTCGGTCATCAACGTCATCTCGGTGGGGGCCTACATACCGGCGGGCAACACCTCCATGTACTCGGCCGCCAAGGCCGGCCTGCTGTCGTTCACCCGGTCGATGGCCGGTGAGTACTCCCCCCACGGCGTGCGGGTGAACGCCATCGCCCCCGGCACCGTCGACACCACCATGACCCGCAACACCGGCCCCGAAGCCATGGCCCGCATGTCCGACCTCAGCCACATCGGCCGCATCGGCCACCCCGACGAACTAGTAGGCGCCGCCCTCCTCCTAGCCTCCGACGCCGGCAGCTACATCACCGGCCAATGCATAATCATCGACGGAGGCTTCATCCCCCCGCGGTAACGCGGAGGTGGCGTCGGGTGTTAGCCTCACTTGTGAAAACCCCGGAACCGTCACTGCTTCGGCATACGGCCGGGGTTACGTCTTTGGGGGTTGCCCCAGCAAGAGAGTGTGGCACAATAGTGGCCATGTCAACTGAGTCGCTGCGGACCGTGCGAGATCGCTTCTCTGATTTCGTCGAAAGGGTTCATGGCCAGCATGAACGCATCGTCATAACCCGCAACGGCATGCCCGCGGCAGTACTTATGAGTACGGAAGATCTCGAATCGCTTGAGGAAACGCTGGCAATTCTGGCCGATCCAGACGCATTGGAAGAGATCGCTCGAGCCGAGCGTGAGGTTGCCGAAGGCGACGTGATTCGCGGCGTGGAGGCCCTCAAGGCGCTTCGGTCGAAGTGAATGCAGAACGGTACCGGATAACGGTTGCCCGTTCAGCGGCCACCGCTATCGCCGAGCAGATTCCAGAATCCGTCGCATCGGCCGTCATCGAACTGATTTCGGGTCCTTTGGCCGAGACACCCCGGAGGGTCGGGACACCTCTGCGCGGCGACCTCGATGGACTTTGGGCCGCGCGCCGCGGGACATTTCGAATTGTGTTCCGAATCGACGATGACCAAAGGGAGGTCGTGATATTGCGGGTAGCACACCGCCGACACGCGTACCGGCCCCTAGGCGGCTAAGGCGGAGGCTTCATCCCCCCGCGTTAGACGAAGTGGCAATCTGCAAGTACTACTTTCAATTTGTGCAGAACTATGCGAGGTGAGCGCTAGGCGAATCTGAAGAGGGTGGCGGCGTTTTCTCGCATGATTTGGCGTTGTTCTTCTTCGGGGCGGTTGGCGATGAGGGTGATGAAGGAGTTGGGGTCGGCGATGCCTTCGGGGTGGGGGTGGTCGGAGCCGAATAGGACCTGGGAGGCGCCGATGCGGTCGGCCAGGGCCTCCACGTTGTCTTCGGGGTAGGGGGACACGAAGCAGCACTGCTTGAAGATCTCGCTCATGCGCCCGGCCGGGCGGCCGGCGGGCCAGGGGCCGAAGCGGGCCATGCCCTTCTTCTTGTCCATGAGGGTGAGCAGGTAGTGGACCCAGTCGGAGCCGTTCTCGATGCTCAAGAAGTTGAGGTTGGGGAAGCGCTCGTGCATGTTGCCGTAGAGCAGCGCCCCGAACGTCTCCATGATGGGGCGGTCGCCGTGGAGGAAGGCCCACTGGAAGGCCGACATCTCCCGCACGTTGGCCACCGGGTCGTCGCCCATCCGCACGGCCAAATCCCCGTAGCGCAGATCGGAGATGTGGAACGCCACCGGAACTTGGGCCTCGTTGAGGCGGGCCCAGAACGGGTCGTAGTAGGGGTCGGCGATCGACCGGCCCTCGCCGCCCCACGGGCAGGGGCGCAAGTGCACGATGCGGGCTCCGGCTTCGAGCACACGATCGAGCTCCTCGATGGCGTGCTCCCGCTCCAGCAGCGACAGCAGCGGCGGGGTGAACAGGCGATCCTGATAGGCGTAGGCCCAGTCGTCCTCCAGCCAGCGGTTGAAGGCCCGCAGGTTGGCGTAGGTCTGCTCGATGTCGTCCACCATGTACTCCTCCACCGACACGCCGAAGGTGGGGAGCAGGATGGCCCACTCCACGCCCTGGGAATCGAGCAGGTCGAGGCGGGCGTCGGGCTGCTTGTAGGCGGGCAGCATGTTTTCTGCTGTGTAGGAGTCGCCCCAACTCAGGTCGGGGTTGTCCCGCTTGGCCTTGAACATCTCGTACATGGAGCCGGGAGCGTTGGTCTTGTCGAACTTGACGTGCATGAAGTTGTAGGGCCGGTCCCCTACTTTGACTTCCCACTCCCCGTCGGCCTGTTGGGTAGCGGTAATGGCTTTGTCGCGGTAGCGAGCTTCGATATGGCGGCTGAAGCAGTCAGGCGCTTCGTAGTAATGGTTGTCGGAGTCGAACGTGCGGTAGCCGAGAGCGGCCATGGGTTCAGCTTACGTTCTAGGTGCGACGGGCAGCCCAGCAGCTACTGGATGCCCAAGACCAGTAAATCGATGGTGAGGGCGACGGCGAAGTGGAGGGCGGCGCCCAAGTAGACGGAGCCGGTTCTCAGGCTGAGGAAGCCGAGGACGGTGCCGGCGACGATGGAGCCGAGGGCTTCGGCCAGGGGTTTGGTGAGGTGGATCATCACGTAGGGGATGAGGGAGATGAACACGGCCATGGCGCCGAAACGGCGGGCCAGGCCGTGGACCAGCACGCCGCGGAAGAAGAACTCGAGGGCGAGGAACTGCCCGGCGTACACCGCTTCCCAGATGTAGAAGCGGGGCCAGTAGCCGATGCCGGGGGGCGGCTCGTAGAACGGGTAGGTGTCCTGGAATTCGCCGTTGAAGCTGGCCACCACCACGAACGGCACCAGCACCAGGTAGAGCCCCAGATAAAGGGGCGCATGGCGGCGGAGTTCGGGACCGGCCTTGAGGCCGAGATCCCGCAGGCGGGTGCGCAGCACATAGCGGGCCACCAGCACGGCGGGCACCACGTACGCCACCCAGCGGAACAGGCCCCAGTACATGCGGCGGTTGAACCCGGCGTGTTCGGAAGCACCCAACGCCTCTTCGAACCGGTCGGCCAGCCCGTCGAGGGCCACACCGTCGAGAATGGCGGTGAGCCAGTCGGTGGTGGACGACAGCCCGCCATAGCGGATGGCGATGACGGTGCCGATGGCCAGCAGGATGAGGACCACCGCGTTGCGGTCCACCTCCCCCGGTGCTGGAGCCGCGGCTCGAATCCGGGGGCCGATCCCGCTCATCGGCCGAGGTTCAGGGTCACGGGGTGAGGTACCAACCGCCGGAGATGTTGATCACCTGGCCCGTGATGTGGGCCGACTCGTCGCTGCACAGAAAGGCAATGGTGTTGGCCACGTCCTCGGGCTCGCCGTGGCGGCGCAGCGGGGTCTCCTCCCGGAACGACTCGTAGTGCTCGGCCTGGGCGTCCACCCACTTGGAGCGGATCAGGCCGGGCGCCACCGCGTTGACCCGAATGTTGTGTGGCCCGCCCTCGATGGCTGCTCCCCGAGTCACCTCATTGAGGGCGGCCTTGGCCGCGGCGTACGGCCCCTCCCGGCCGTTGCCCCCCAGGTAGGCGGCCACCGACGACACGTTCACGATGCGCCCCCACTGAAGATCCCGCATTGCCCCGATGGTGCGCCAGATCAGCCACCAGCAGGCGGTGAGGTCCACGCCGATGACCCAGTCCCAGTCCTCGGGCCTGTAGTCGAAAATGCTGCCCTGCACGTTGACCGCTGCACTGTTCACCAGGATGTCCACCGAGCCCATCTCGGCGTAGACCTCATCCATGGTTCGAGCCATGTGCTCTCGGTCGCCGATGTCGGCCACCGCAGCCGTCACCGGTACGTCATAGGCCTCCCGCAGGGCCTCGGCGGTTTCATGGGTACGACGCTCATGGTTGTCCAGCACCACGATCCCAGCCCCATAAGAGGCCAGCGTCCGACAAGTGGTCGACCCAATGGCCGCCCCCGCCGCCCCCGTGACCAGCGCCACCCGCCCCTCAAACTCATTCTCCGCAGGCATGGAGCGATGGTAGCTACCCAGCGAGGGCGCGGTTGCGGGCGTGGCGTTTGGCGGCGGCTACGGCGGCCATGGCCTCGGCGAAGCGGGTGAAGGTGGGGAGGTTGGCGTCTAGGCAGGTTTGCTGGATGCGGGCGGCGGTTTCGGGTGGGGCGCAGTCGAGGTTGCGGAGCACCAGGGATAGGCGAGTGTGGGGCCAGTTGCGGGCGGCGGTGGTTTCGATGATGGGGAATAGGCGCTCGATGCCGTCGCCGGCGTAGCTGAAGAAGGCCTGGACGTTGGAGTGGATCACCACGTCAGGATAGGGCTGGACCTCGAGGATGGGATCGAGGGCCTTGACCAGCACATCGGGGTCGGACACAGGGCCGAAGCCGATCTCGATGGGATTGCGGATGCTGGTGCCCACCCCATAGCCGAGGTCCCGAACGGCCTGTTGACCCTTCTCACTGACCGGGGTGGTGATGAGGCCGGCCTGGTCGGCGGCGTCGGTGCCCAGCACGGATGCGCCCCCGCCCACCCCCAGCACCAGGGTGTCGAGGTCGCCGCTGATGTCGGCCTCGGCCCACCGCTGGAGGTAGGCGATGGCCGACAGCAGCTCCTCGAGGGTGCCGACGATGCTGACTCCGGTTGACGCACTGACGGCATCCCAAATGCGGTGATCAGCCACCAGGGCCCCGGTGTGCGACACCGCCGCTCCCCCGCCCTGGGCGGTGCGGCCTCCCACCAGCATCACCACCGGCTTGACCCCTTTGGCGGCATAGAGGGCGTCATACAGGCGGCGACCGTCGCGGGGGTCCTCCAAGTACAGGCCGATGATCCCAGTGTCGGGGTCGCTTACCAGCCACTCCAGCAGCTCCCCGGGGGTGACGTCGATGCTGTTGCCGACGGTACACAGCTTGGTGTAGCGGATGCCCCGGATCGCCCCGCCCTTGACCATGTCTCCGGCCAGACCGCCGCTCTGAGAGATCATGGCCACACGGCCCACATCCATTGGAGCATTGCGCAAGAAGGTCTGACGGCCAGCCGGCGCGTAGGCCCCCAGGCAGTTGGGGCCGAGCACCCGCACCCCTGAATCCCGAGCCACCGCGCCCAGCGCCTCTTCCAGATCGTTGCCCTCGGCACTGGCCTCCCGGAACCCGCCGCTGATGACATGAACGAACTTGGCCTTGCCCGCCGCCCCCCTCACCAAATCAGCGCAGGCCGCAGCGGGCACCGCCCCCACCACGTAGTCCACGTCACCGTCGATGTCGGCCACCGTGGGCACCGCGGGCACCCCGTCGATCTCGGTTGCCTTGGGGTGGACAGCCCACAGAGTGCCCGGCCCCCAGCCCAGCTCCTGGTAGGCAGTGAGAAAGGTGTTGCCGAAGCCGGGCCGGCTGGTCGAGGCCCCGGCTACCGCGATGCCCCGAGGGGCGAATAGCGGTCCGAAGTCGGTGGGCGGTGGCTCGGGGCGGGTCTCGTCCGGCGCATCCCGGGTGATGAGCCGGGCATCTACGGCGATGGCGCCATCGGGCGTGGCAATAACCGGGTTGCACTCCAACTCAACCAAGCGCTGGCCCAGTTGTTCGGCCACTCCATCGGGCCCGGCCACCACCAGCAGCAGCTCGATCAGCGAATCAATGTCCACAGGCGATAGCCCCCGGAATCCGCTCAGCAGCTCCGCGCCCCTGAACCCCAGCACCATCTCCTCGGCGTCGGCTCGAGAGATGGGGGCCAGCCGCAGCACCACCTCGTCGAGCACTTCAGTGAGGGTGCCGCCCAGACCCAAGGCAGCCACCGGGCCGAACGGGGGCCGGTCCACCACACCCACCAAAAGCTCAACCCCGGCCTCGGCCTGCTCCTCAATCAGGAACCCTTCGAGGCGGACGCCTGCCGCCGCGGCCTCCGCAGCCATCGTCGAGGCCTCGTAGTCCAGTTCATAGGGCGCCAGCCCCAGACGCACTGCCCCTACGTCCGATTTGTGGACGAGCCCGCCGCCCCAGCCCTTGAGCACCAACGTCCCAGCCAGTCCCCCGGCTTCCGCGGCCGCGGCCAGCACCGAAGGGTTGGCCACCGCATCGGCAAAGGACACGCTGACCCCCTTCGGAACCATCACACCAGCGTCGGCCAACTGCTCCTTCACCTCGAGCTCAGGAACAATCATCCTGAGCGCCAAAGCAGAATCCACCCGGGTGGAGACATCCCGCGAGGGCGGTGGGTGGCCGGGTTCAGGGCGCCCGCCGCCCGCAGCGCCAGCGAGGACGGTGGGCTGGACCCGGACAGGACCCGCCGCCCGGACACTGCCAGAAACCCGGCGGGGCTTCTCGCCAGCAATGTCATAACAGGCGGGTGAATACTCGGCGGGCGGTGCCGCCCAGTAGGTTGGCCTGGGCCTCGTCGCCCAGCTCTACCTCGCTCAGCTGGCCGAGGGCGTGGCGGTGGCCCACGGTGGGGAAGCCGGTGCCCCATAGGCACTTACGCCTTCCGGCGCCGTTCATGAACGCCACCAGCTCGTTCGACCAGTGGCGGGGCGGGTACACCGACGTACCCAGGTACACGTTGGGGAACTTGAGGGCCATGGCGATGCACTCGGCCACCCACGGCCAGCCGGTGTGCGACAGCACGAAGCGGACATCGGGGAAGTAGAGGGCGGGGCGGTCGATACTGACGGGCACCCCGCATTCGCTGGGCATGAGCCCGCCTGAGGTGCCGGCCTGCATCACGAAGGGCACGTCGTGGGCCGAGCACAGGGCGTAGTAGGGGTAGTAGTCGGCGTGGTCGAAGCGGCGGTCGAAGCTGTGGGTGTGGGTGTGCAGGCCCACGCACCAGGGCTGATCCAACATGGCGGCAGCCTCGTCCACCCCGGCCATGCCGGTGCGGGGATCGACGGACCACTGGCCCCAGAACCGGCCGGGGTGGTCTTTGGCCAGCCGGTCGAGGTCGTCGGGCTGGGCGGCCACCAGCTCGAAGTCGGTGGCCTCGGGATGGGTGGGCAGATGGGCGACAGGCAAGATCACCGCGGCGATGCCCAACTCATCCATGCGGGCCACCAAGGTGTCGGCGTCACAGAAGGAGTCGGTGTCGTCGGTGCGGACCTTCACCGCGATGCCGGTGGCCTCCAGGGCCGCGTTCCACACGTCGGCCTGCTCGGGGAAGAACCGGTTGCACCAGTAGTCGATGGCGCCGTCGCCCAGCACAGAGTCGCTCATGGCCGCTCGTCCTTGAACCGCACCAGCTTGGCCGCGCCGGAGGCCATGCCGGTGAGCTCGTCCAGCTCGCCAGGACGCACCACTTCGGCGGTCATCCGCACACTCATGACCTCCTTGATGCGGTCTTCCACCTGCTCGGCCACCGTGCCGAACTCATCAGGCGAGGCGTCGCTGGCAACCATCACGATCATCTCGTCGCGGTTGCCGGCCCGAACCGCCCGGCAGAAGAAGTCCTCGGTCACCCCAGCCACGTCGCTGATCACCTCTCCGATGGCCTCGGGCCACACGTTCACCCCCCGCAGCTTCACCATGTTGTCGCCCCGACCGGCAAAGGGTCCCATGCGCCGCAGCCACGAGCCGCACTCGCACTGGCCCGGCGGATACAGAAACGCCAGGTCCATGATGTTGTAGCGGAACTGGGGTGAGCCGGTCTTGTAGATCTCGGTGATCACCAGAGCCCCCTGGGTGCCGTCGGGCACTTGCTCCCCGGTCTCCACGTCCACAACCTGCACCACGAAGCAGTCCTCGAAGATGTGGAGTTGACCGTTGCGCAGCGGGCACTCGATAGACACGTTCTGCACCTCGTGGAACCCGTAGGGCTGCGCCGGGGTCACCCCCCACACCTCCTTGACCCGCTCGGCGTCGCCGATGTGGCCGCCGGGCAGGGCCCGGATGTTGAAGTCGGTCTTGGGGTCGAGGCCCATCTCCACTGCGGTCTCGGCCATCTTCAACATGTAGTCGCCGGTGGTCAGAATGGCCGCTGCCCCGTATTCATACGCCAGCTCCACCTGCTTGCGGGTGGAGGTCACGTTGCCGGTGCCGGTGGTGAGAACCACGCAGTTGAGCCAGCGGTACAGCGCCTCGTCGAAGGCATGGGCCCCGTTGTGGGTGGAGTAGGCCCAGGCGTTGATCACCACGTCGCCGGGGCGGATCCCCTCGGCGTACAGCGCCCGGGCCATGGTGATGGCCCCCACTTCCCGGTCCCAGGCGGTGTAGAGGGTGGGCCGGGACCGCCCGGTGGTCCCCCCCGACACGTACAGCCGCATGGGCTCTTGGCGGGCGTCTTCCAGGCCGATGCTCTGGTAGTCACCCAGCGGGGGGTTCTCGTTGATGGAGGCCCGGATGTCGTCCACGGTGTAGGCCGGGGCCTTCCAGAGGTCGTCGAGGGTCTGGAGCTGGTCGGGGTGGAAGCCGGCCGCCTCCCACCGCTTGCGGAAGAACGGCACCTGCCAGGCCCGATGGGCCCGGTCTTGGAGGCGCAGGAGCTGCTTGCGGGCGATGGTGTCGGGGTCTTCGAAGAACGTGGTCTCGAAGTACTCCGGCGGAGGCGGGAACAGGCGCTGGATGGCGTCGTAGTCCAGCTCGTGCGGACGGCGCATCCCCGTGCTCATAGCCGCATCCCCGCGCTCAGAGAGCCACTTCCGGTGCTCATAGAACTGCCACGGTACCCGCGCCAAAGCAGCCAACGACAGACGGCGAACACTGCCGCGGCACGAAACCCCAGCCGCCAACTACCGTTTCGGCTGTGAGAGTCATCTCGGCCGATTGCCACATCAACGAGCCACCCCACGTATTCGAGCGGGTGCCTGAGGAGTACAAAGACCGCATCCCCCGCATGATGCCCGCGCCCGACGGGGGCGACGGATGGTCGTTCGACGGCGGGCCGCCCAAGCGCAGCTTCGGTATCGAGGCCATGGCCGGGGTGGCCAAGGAGGACTACAAGCTCTCGGGCATGAAGTTCGAGGAGATCATGCCGGGCAACTACGACGGCACCGCCCACTGCGCCGACATGGACATCGACGGCGTGTGGGGATCGGTGGTGTACCCGGCCAACTCCATCTTCACCTACCTGGAGCCCGACCGGGGCCTGGCGGTGGCCTGCATGCGGAGCTACAACGACTGGGTGCTCGACGAGTTCCAGGGGGCGGCGCCCGACCGGCTGCGGGGCCTGCCCATGCTGCCCACCGAGGACGGCATGGACGTCACCCTGGCCGAGGTCGACCGGGTGATGGAGATGGGGGCCAAGGGGCTGTTCATCCCCGGCATGCCCTCCCGCCCCTACAACGACTCGTACTACGAGCCGCTGTGGAAGGCGTGCTCAGACCTCGACGTTCCGGTCACCTTCCACCGCACCTTCGGCGGCAAGCCGCCCGACTCCGACTGGGACGAGTTGGTGGAGCAGAACGTGTCGGTGCCCGGCATCGTCAATCGATTCTTCAGCGCGGTGCGCCCGCTCACCTACATGATCTTCGCCGGGATCTTCGACCGGCATCCCAACCTCAAGGTGGTGGCCGCGGAGGTGAACTACGGGTGGGTCCCGTTCTGGTACCAGACCATGGACGACGAGTACCACACCCAGTCGGCCTGGTCCGACTCGCCCATGGAGCGCGAGCCCAGCAGCTATCTGGGCACCAACGTGTTCGTCACCGGCCTCGACGACCACAACGGCCACATGCAGATGGCCGGCGGCAACCAGACCCTGGTGAACATGTCCATGTGGTCGTCCGACTACCCCCACTCGGTAACCCTGTGGCCCGACAGCCGCAAGATCATCGCCGAGCTAGTCCAAAACATGACCGACCCCGACAAAGAAAAAGTCCTCTACGCCAACGCCGCCCGCGTCTACAAATACAACTAAGAGGTTTGGAGGCGTGAGCCTGCTCTCACAGCAATCCCGCAATCGCCCTTCGAACTTGCCATCGATCACTGGGAGGTCACTGCTGAGCGTGTCTTCATTACAGGCGAGTTGGGAGGACCAATGGCCTCAACGGAGATAGCCGGGGTGCCCGGCATTGGGGTGTCATAGCTGTCATACGTGCTCGGTACTATGCGGCGGTGCGTCTGCTCCACACATCCGACTGGCATCTGGGCCGGAACTTTCACGGCGAGTCACTGATGTCCGAGCAGAGCGAGGCCGTCGATCGCCTGGTCGAGGTGGCGGAGGACGCCGACGTAGACCTCGTCGTCATCGCTGGTGATCTCTACGATCGGGCAATCCCTCCCGTTGAGGCCATCACCCTCTTTAGCGAGGCTCTGATTCGCCTGCATGATGTGGGTACCAAGGTCGTCGCGATCTCCGGTAATCACGACTCTACAGCTCGAATAGCTGTAGCAAATCAAATACTCGAACACGTAGGTGTGGCTATCCGAAGCGATGTCGCCCGATGCTCCCAGCCATTTCTCTTGGACCCTGGCGACGGCGGGCCTGCAGTAGCCGTTTACCCGGTGCCGTATCTTGAACCATCCCTCGCCGGGCCGGTGTTCGACAGCCTCGACAAGTCCTCTGGTGCTGAGAACAGGGAGAGCCCCCGCCGGCTCAGCCATCATGAGGTAACTCATCGCGCCACCAATATCGTCCGCGGCCACATCAACTCCAAAGGACCCTTTCGCACAGTCGTAGTAGCCCACACATTCGTTACGGGTGGCATGACAACAGACTCAGAGCGTGAACTCACAGTGGGCAATATCGGCCATGTAGAACTTTCGACATTCGAAGGGTTCGACTACGTCGCCCTTGGACACCTTCACCGCAGCCAAGAATGGAACGATGGCCGCATCGCCTACTCAGGAACCCCCCTTCCCTACTCCTTCTCTGAGGAGAACGACAGCAAGTCAGTCCGAATCGTCGAAATGGATGCCCAGGGTCGCTGCCACACCGAAGTCGTGCCGCTTGAGGTCGGTCGGAATTTGCGAACTTTGCGGGGCACCCTTGAAGAATTACTAGCAAATGTTGATTACGCAGATGCTGAGCAGGCTCGCGTCCGAGTCATTCTCACCAACCAGGATCTGCCACTGCAGGCGATGCCACGATTGCAGCAGCGTTTTCCTCACGCCGTTGAACTCAGACATGACCCGGAAGGCCGCGTTGCGCCTGGAGGCAGTGACGTGGCATCGGCGGTTCGTAGCGGGACGACACCTCTAGAACTCGCGCTGCGATTCTGGACAGATCAGCATGGTGCAGACCCATCCGACCTGCAGGTCGCAGTGCTCCAGGATGCGCTCACCGCTGCCAGTAAAGAGCACCACGGATGAAGCCGCACCGACTCTCATTCTGCGCTCTTGGACCGTATGCAGGGAAAGTCGAAATAGATTTCGACCCGCTAGTCGAAGATGGTCTTTTCCTTATACATGGACCCACTGGAGCGGGAAAGACGTTCTTGCTCGACGCGCTGTGCTTCGCCCTGTACGGCGACGTGCCAGGTGAGCGAGGCCGGCACACCCTTCGTTCTGATCACGCGCCCCTCGACGCGAGTCCGTGGGCCGAGTTGGAGTTCACCTCACAGGGTATTCGATGGCGGATACACCGAAGCCCAGAGCACGAGACGGCCAAGACGCGTGGTGAGGGCACTACCCGACGTGCAGCGAAGGCAACTTTGGAAAGAAGCCAAGGTGACGAATGGCAGGCTGTGGCGCAGAAAACCCGCGAAGTGAACGAGGAGATCGCCAGACTGCTCGGGCTTTCCGCCCAGCAGTTCCAGCAGGTGATCCTCCTACCCCAGGGCCGTTTTGAGAGAGTCCTCCGATCCAATTCGGAAGATCGGGAGAACTTGCTTCGCACGCTTTTCGACACCTCCTTGTACAAGTCGGCCTCAGACTGGCTCGACGGCGAAGCAAAACGGCTCAGGGATTCGGCATCCGAACAGGAACGGGAACTAGCCAATCTTCGTCGGCAGGCAGCCGAGCGTTGGCAGTCTGTGAATCCCGATGTGGCTGTTGGACCCACATCTGCAGGAGAAGTTGACAGTGGAGTTTCCTGGCCCGCCGATCAGGAGGCTCTCGACGGCTTAGCGGAGCGAGCGGAGCAGCAAAGCAAGGATGCCGCCACCGAGGCCGAGGCCGCTAACGCGGCGTTCAAGGCGGCCCAGACACACATGGACACTATCGATCGGATCGCCGAACATTGGGACCGGCGAGCCGGTCTCCGTGAGCGCCAGGACGAACTCAAGAAGGAGCAACCGGCCATCGATGCTGATCGGAATATCCTTTTTCTGGCCGAAGCAGCAGAAGGTCTGCGCCAGGTGCTTGCTGACGAGCAGCTTCGTCGAGCTGAACTCAAACGGCGCTCCAATTTGGTGGACAAAAAGACCGCTGACGCTGTCGATGGCAGCAGCATGGCATTGAGCCTGCCTGGTAATTTCACTGCGCCGACCGCATCTGAGGAAATGACGCGTGACGACCTCAGTGGGGTCTGCACAGCGCTAGCCCTACATTGCAGCAATCTCAACCAACTTGCCAAGGACGCCGAGAAGGCAGAGAAATTGGAGTTCGCCGCGACGGCAGAGCGGAACACAGAAACTAGCAACTTACGCCTTGAGCGGGAACAGAAGGTAGCTGCGACAGAGCATGAGAAAAAGCACTTGGCAGCCGAGGTGGAATTGGCCGCAGCCCGACTCGCTGCTGAACGCGTGGCCGACCTGCAAGCTGCCGAGAACCAAGCCAAAAAGTGCGCCGACGCGGCAACGGCATTGGCTGCAATTGGTCCCAAACTCGATTTAGCAAGAAATACGTATTTTGAGGCCAGACAAATGACCCTGAACCGACGAAAAGAGGCTCTGGACCTTCGTCAGCGTCATCTCGACGGCATCTCAGCGGTTTTGGCAGGGACACTCAGCAAGAACACACCCTGCCCAGTTTGCGGTTCGGCGCACCATCCCGCTCCAGCCGAGCCCTCCGATGACACAGTCGACACCCAGGATGTTGAAGCAGCCGAGGCCCGCGCCGACGAAGCCGCAATTGCCGAGGCCCAGTCACAGGAGCAATTTCAGGAGGTCACGGATCAAGCCGCCGAACTTAGGGGGACAGCTGGCGACTCCGCCGATGACCCCGAAGGTGCCAGGGGGAAGGCCGACGAGGCTGCCGCCCGATGTCAGGCCGCTGCCGAACTTGCAGGTCAGGTCCAAGACCTCGACATCGTCGTCACCGTGCACCAGTCAGCCATTTCAACCGCGCAAGAAGCAGCAAACCAAGCAGCCCTTGTAGCCACCGCTGCGGCTGAGCGCGCCGAGGTCGCCGAGAAGGAAGCAGCAAACTTGCGGGCCAGCATCGCTAAAGAAATCGGTGCTGCCGATCCGAGCGCAGCATTAGCAAGCGTCAAGGCGGTAGAGGCGGCTTTCAAAGAGTTGACGACAGCCGTTGATGCCCGGGACAAGGCCGTGACTGCCTTCCGAACAACCGTTGCCACGCTCACAACTCAGCTTGAGGCCACACCCTTCGCAACTTCAGTTGAAGCATCTGATGCCCTTCGCAGCCCGGAAGAGCGGTCAGGGATGCTGCGGCGCATTACTGCTCACGATGGGGAGAGCCGCGATATCAGCCGCGACCTTGAAGCTAATGACCTGAAGGACCTGCCCGACCAGCGCCCCGACACTGCCACTCCAGCTATTGCGGTCACTGATGCCGAGGCAGCTGCAAATGCCGCTAGCGCCCATCACACACGTACTGAAGATGCCTTCCTTGCCATCAGCGCATGGACTGACGACCACCGAATCGGCAACAAGCGATACGCCCAGAACCTCTCCGAGGCCGAACTATGGACCGCAGTCGCCGACCGCTGCAACGGGCGAACACCACCGAGGGTCTCGCTGCAACGCTGGGTGCTCTCGGCCTACCTAGAAGAGATCTGCAACTTTGCCAATCGACGCCTCGGTTCGATGACCGGAGGCCGCTATCAACTAAGCGTTCACCGCGACCGCGAATGGGGAGGCGGAAAGGCGGGCTTGGGTCTGCGAGTTCACGACACCTACACCGGCCAGGAACGCGAGGTTTCCACTCTCTCAGGTGGCGAGACCTTCCAGGCGTCGCTCTCATTGGCCTTAGGTGTCGCCGATGCGGTCGCTTCACACACAGGTGGGGTTCGCCTAGACGCCCTGTTCGTCGACGAGGGCTTCGGCACACTGGACCCCGAGGCACTTCAACTAGCCATGGACGAATTGGACCGTCTACGCGAAGGCGGTCGCACTGTTGGCCTCATCAGCCACGTAGGAGAGCTCCGCGAGCGTATCCGCACAGGCATAGAGATCCATCCAACAGACCAGGGTTCCACTGTAAGCGTCGGCACCATATCCCCCATCTGAACCGGAAATCGTTAGCGATAGGAACTCAATGATGCATCGCATAGACTGGCCCCTGTTTCTTGAGGAGCAATTGTGGAGCATCTAGAGCTTGATGTCGCCTTACTCGACTTAGATTGCAGCAATCCCCGACACGACGAAGTCGACGACCAATCCACTGCGCTAGCCGCGCTGATCGTCAACCAAGGACAGAAAATTGCCAACTTGGCCCTTGACATCCACCGCAATGGCCTGAGCCCAGCTCATCGCTTCATTGTCATCAAAGAGACCATCGGCCGATACACGGTTCTCGACGGCAACCGCCGTCTAGCAGCGCTGCGCATCCTCTCGAACCCCGAGATCTTGCCTGCTGCCTATCGGCCCGCAATGTTCATTGAGAAGGCAAGCGCTCGAGGAAACCAGCCGAACAGAGTCAGCTGCAGCCTGATGCCTGACCGCGAAGCTGCAGCCGTCTGGCTAGAACGCACCCACACCGGCTAACTGGACGGAGTTGGCGTCATTCCTTGGTCTCCCGTCGCCCAGCACCGCTTTCGGCCAAAAGCCAGACGTACCCAGACATCGAGCGCTGTGGCAGTGCTCGACTGGCTGCGCAAGCGGACCACAGACGAGACCCGGTTGCGACACATAAGCAGAGTTGAGGAGGATGCCAGCACCAAGCCCGCCACCCTAGTTGTAATGTCCATAGAGATTGTTGACGCGGCTGGCTGGTGTGCCTGCGATGGCGGTGTGGTGCCTGTGGAGATTGTAGTTGTGGACCCAGGTCTGGAGTCGGCGTCGGCGGTCGG
>JAJEIJ010000030.1:0-43024 GCA_022827725.1 Acidimicrobiia bacterium | reverse complement strand
CCATCAATGACATGGTTACCTCCTAATCGAGGTGACCGGCCAAAGGGGGGATACTCAAAGTGCCGGAAGACACGAGGTTTGCAGTGATTGATACTGAGACCACTGGTTTCTCGAGGTTTGACCGGATTGTGGAGTTCGCCTGCGTAACCGTTGTAGGCGATGAAGTAGTAGACGAGTACGAGACGCTGATACAGCCAAACCGCGATCCTGGGCCGGTCCACGTTCATGGCATCACTCCCTCGATGCTGCAATCAGCTCCAGAGTTTCATGCGGTGTTCGGTGACATCGCGGCAAGACTTGACGGAGCGGTGCTGGTAGCTCACAACATCAGTTTTGACTTGAGGATGATTGCCCAGGAGGTCGACCGGCTTGGCAGGTCGACGTTCGATCCAGGCAATGGGGTATGCACGCTTGAGCTCACCGGAAAGAAACTGGCGTTGGCTGCGCGCGACGCTGGTCTAGAGCAACCTCAACACACCGCCTTGGGCGACGCTCGGGTCTCAGTCGGTCTGTTGCTCGAACACTGGAAAATGGTCGGCACAAGCACCTTGTGGTCCGCTACTTGTCGAGGCTTCGGCTCATCCAGTGGTTTGACTGTCCGCCGCCCGGATGCCAAACCAAGGGCGGGGTCACTGCACAACCTCGCTCTCCATGTCGACTGGCCCGCCAACATCGTCAAGGAGGAAGCCCTTTACCTTGATGTGTTGGACCGTTGCTTGGACGATGGAGTGCTCGAAGATCACGAGATTCTGTGGTTGGACGCGACAGCAGACGACCTCCGGGTCAGTGAGGTCGACCGGATCAGGCTGCACTCCCATTACTACGAACTCTTGAAAGCCCAAATATTGGCCGATGGAATCGTCACGGCCGAAGAAGCTGAGATGTCCCAACTTGTTGCCAAAGCGCTGGCGCTGGTGCCACACGAGTTTGAGACCGTGCTGAGTAGCCAAGGCTCGGCGTCGCTATCACTTGGAAGCCGGGTGTGCTTCACAGGTGAAGCCATCGTGAACGGTACGCGGGTGGATAGGGAAACGCTGGAGAGGGCAGCGGAAGCCGCTGGTCTGATACCTGTGCCCAGAGTGACGAAGAAATGCGACTTGCTTGTGGCTGCCGATCCACTGTCTCGATCTGGCAAGGCTGACTACGCCCGCAAATTGGGCCTTCCGATAATTGGTATCGAGGAGTTTCTGTTGGAAATTGGGCGACAAAACTGAGTTCGCCTCGCGACCATCTGATCTCGGTCTCCATCCCACTCAAGGATTCCAATTTGTAGTCGGCTCATGACGAGATCCTCTGGCTTGTCCACATTGTGTTGGATTGCGCCAGATGCTATTGCCTGCCGTGGAGTGGCGGGGAATTCGGTCTGGTGTTGTCGTACAAGTGTCGTACACTGTGTGGCAATGACTACTAAGTTGCTGACTGTGCGGGTGGAGACCGAGTTGTGGGACGCGGCTGTTCGCCGGGCTGAAGCATTGGGCACTTCGGTTTCACAGGTGGTGCGGGAGGCCTTGAGCGACGCGGTGGTAGCTCGTCCTCTGGGAGATCGTGTCGGCCTTCTCCGGGGCTTGATCCAAGCCGATACCGCCGACGCCCCCCAAGACGACTGGCAATCTGAGATACGCGCCCACAACTGGCGCTCGTGAACACTTGGCTGGTCGATACTGGACCATTGGTCGCCTACCTCGATTCCAGCGAGATCGAGCATGACCAAGTCGGCGAGATCATGGACGGGTTCACGGGCATGCTGGCTACCACGGCCGCAGTGGTCACCGAAGCCATGCATTTCGTCCGCCGCGCCCGCTACGGAGCCATGGCCGTCAGCGAGTTCATCTCTCAAAGTGGAATGCAGGTGCACGGGATGTGTGAGTCCGCGGACATCCAGGCTGCCACCGAGTTGATGCAGCGCTACGCCGACACTCCCATGGACTTTGCCGATGCCACCCTGGTGCTGCTGGCAGAGCGGCTGGCTGTGCCAAACATCCTCACCTTGGACCGCAGGGGCTTCAACACGTACCGCTTGCCCGACGGCACTCCCTTCAACCCAGTTCTTGACGGCCTCTAGACCCGGTGGTGGTCACTCAATGCCCAAGAGAAAGGCTGGTTTTGGTCTTGAAAGAGGAGATGCTGTAGTGGGGTGGGTGAGGGGTCTCTGGGGGGATCGAGGCTGGGCCTGGGTGGTGCGGGTGTGGTGGGCGGCGTTGCCGTTTACTGCTGGGCCGGTGTTGGCCGATGGGCTGCACGAAACCGCCGCGGCTTGGCGCTCGACTGCTTCAGTGGGGCTTTGGGTGCTGTGGGGCGTGGTGCTGGTGGGCTCTCTGTTGGTGCATCCGGCCACCCTGGTCATTATCCGATTGGCCGTACCCGCCGCGGTGGTGGCCCTGGTTTGGGCGGGGAGGCAGGGTGCCGACTGGGGTGAGGTCGCATTGGTGGCCGCCGTTACCGCCGCGGTAGCCGCAGTGGCGCTGAGCGCGCCTGTGGGCCATGTGTTTGTGAACGGCATCTCCTACGGCGACGAAGTCAGGCTCCTGCTGCGGCCACCGGCGCTGTTGCTGGCCGGGCCGGTGCCGGTGGCGGCCGCGATCACGGTGGGCGGCACCGTCAGCGGACCGCTGCTGTTGGCTGCCGAGCATTGGGCGGCTGGAGTGGCCGTCACAGTGGCAGGCGGAGCGCTGGCGGTGGTCGGGGCCCGATCTCTCCATTCACTCACGAGGCGATGGCTGGTGTTCGTTCCCGCTGGCGTCGTGCTTCACGACCACCTTGCTGTCCAAGACCCCGTGCTGCTCCGTCGTCGAGCAGTAGCCAACTTCGGTCCAGCCCAGCGGGAGTCCGAAGCCTTGGACCTCACGCAGGGCGCGGCTGGGTTGATCTTGGAATTGACCATGAACCAGCCGATCACCCTGTCTCCTCCGACGAAACGAAAGAGCAGCAACCAGGAAGTCCAGGCCGGCGCCGTCTTGATTGCGCCATCCCGACCGGGCCAAACGATCACCCTCGCCCGCCAGCGACAACTCGCCTAGCGCCGTCCCCGGTTTGTCGGATTGGGAGTCCCTGAGCGCCGACAACACTTAGAAACTAAGATACCGAGCACTGAAGCAACTAGGGGGGAGGGACGAGCATGGCGAGTCAGTTCACTGATGCTGAATTCTCCGAGCATGTCCAGCGGTACGGGAGCAAAGAACTGGACTGGGAGCCGTTTGCTGCCCAAGGGGACCTGAAGGAGGAATACCGCCGGGCCCACGTGCGGATGGTGGGGGCGAGCATTACCGGCAAGCACTACGAGCCCGGAACGGTCACGGCCGACAACTTCACTTTGTCGGTGATGATGATGCCCCCCGGGGCCGTGGCCCCGTCGCATGCCCACGAGGTAGAAGAGGTCTTCTTCGTGGTCAAGGGAGAGCTGACCGCATGGTGGGAGGACGACGACGGGCGGATCGTCGATACGGTCCTGGGAGAACGGGAGATGATCTACAGCCCCGCCGGGATCATGCACGGTTTGCGCAACCACACTGATAAGGAAGCCCTGGTGCAGGTGGTGATCGGCGTCGGCCGCCCGCAGAAGCCCACCTACCTCGACGCCACTCTCACCGACCTCTGAGGCGCCCGTGCGACTGGGAGCGATGAGCTGGACGACTCTGGGCGAGCGGCTCGAACAGGGTCCGCTGGATGTGATGATCCCGCTGGGTGCCTTGGAGCAGCACGGTCCTCATCTACCCCTGGATACCGACGCACTCATCGCTGAGGCAGTGGCCGACCGGGCGGCCCTTCAAGCGGGGGAGTGCGCGGTAGTGCCCTGCCTTCCCGTTGGTGCCTCCCATCACCATCTGGCATTTCCCGGCACGGCCAGCCTGAGCGACACCACTCTTCAGGCGGTGCTTGCGGAAGTGATCCAAACCCTGCTGAGCCACGGTTTTCGGAGCGCCTACGTGGTTACTGGCCATGCCGGAAATGTGGGGGCAATGGCCGCAGCTATGGCCGAGTTGGGCCCCACCGAGCAGAGCCGGGTGGTCTCGTTCGACGACTGGCCCGCCCAACGGGATGCCGTCCATCGGGTAGCCGAGGATCAGCTCAGTTTGGATCGAGAGCTGGTTGGAACCCATGGAGGGCACTTCGAGACCAGCATCATGCTGGCCATCGCCCCCAATCGGGTGGATATGGCGTCGGCAGTCGCCGGTCATGTGGGGCCGGCCGCGTCGGCCAGTGCCAAGCTGCGCTCTGAGGGCATGGCCGCTCTGTCGCCGGTCGGCGTCATCGGCGACCCCCGGGGATCCACGGCCGACGCCGGCGAGCTCTATCTCGACGCGTTGGTCAGCCTGGTAGTCGAGGGCATCACTGCCCACCGCAGCCGATCAAACGATCGGGTGGCCCCATGACCCAGCCTGGGGCCGCCATTGGCTGGGACAGGGTCCGGGTTGCCATTCCCCGGGTGGTGGAGGCCGGATTCGCGATCTTCGTGGTCGTCATCCTGGGCGCGGTGATGACCGTGAAGTCCGACGTGTTCCTGACCACTGGAAATCTTCAGAACATCCTGCTGCAAACATCATTTTTGGCCTGCGCCGCCTTCGGGATGACCCTGGTGATCATCGCGGCCGAGTTGGACCTATCCCAGGGGTCGGTGTTGGCCCTGATCGGCGTGGTGGCGGCCGAGACCATGGTGCGCAATAACAGCATCGTGCTCGGCCTGCTGGCCGGGGTGGGTGTGGGTATTGCCGCCGGTCTGTTCAACGGACTCGTCACTGCGGTGCTAAAAGTTCCCTCGTTCATCACCACCTTGGGGCTGCTGATTATGGCCCGAGGCCTGGCTCGGGAGATCACCGCGGGCAACACCGTGGGCAACCTCCCCGGCGGATGGAAGGCGTGGTGGAGCGGAGAGTTCATCGGACTGCGGATGCCCATCTGGGTGGCTCTAGGCCTTGGCGTCGTCTACCACATCATCCTTCGCTATTCCCGGTTCGGATTGCGGATCTACGCAGTGGGGGGCAACGCCGAAGCAGCCCGCCGAGCTGGCATCAACGTCACCCGGGTGCGGGTCACGGTGTTTGTTTTGGGGGGCCTGGCTGTTGCCGTCGGCGGCTTCACCTTGTTGGGGCGGGTCAACGTCGGCCAGCCCAATGCCGCGGTGCTTACCGAGCTATACGCGGTGGCCGCTGTGGTGCTCGGGGGTACCAATCTGTTCGGAGGACGGGGCTCGATTCCCCGAACCCTGGCCGGTGTCCTACTGATCGGGGTGATTCGCAACAGCCTGAATCTCCTCAATGTGTCCTCCAACATGCAGGACGTCTGGCTCGGTGTGGTGTTCGTGCTGGCAATGACCTCTCAGTTCTTGCGCCGCTACCTGGAGCGGTGGGCCAACCGGAGCGAGGACACCGCAATCGAAGTCGAAGTGGAACATGAACTCGACGAAGAACGTCGCGCCATCGAGCTAGCCGAGCAATCGGCTCGCTCGGCAGACCAAGAACTCCAAGACGTGGAGCAGGCCGAGCAATCGGCCCCCTCGACGTTGGAGCAACCATAAACACCCGGAGGGGAACACAATGAAAACCAAAAACCTGTTGTTCAAGCTGCTAGCGCTGCTGTTGGCCTTTGGGCTGGTGGCATCGGCGTGCGGCAACGACGATGACGACGACACCGCGTCGGGCGACGGGGGCTGCGAAGAAATCTACGAGGTGCGGTACGCCAACTTGGCCACCTTCATCTTGTACTTCCGCGACCTCGAAGCCGGGCTGCGTGATTTCGGCGCCCAGAACTGCTGGAACTTCGTCGCCGCGGATGCCGCGTACGTGATCGAAGACCAGGTGGCTCAGATTGAGGACTTCGTGACCCAGGGGGTTGATCTAATCATCGCCTCGCCGGGCGACCGCCAAGCGCTCATTCCCGCCTATGAGGCCGCCGCGGCCGCCGGCATTCCCATGCTGTCCACCGGCGACAGCGTTCAGGAGGCTGCCCCGGAGATCGGCTTCATCGGCACCGATTGGGGTGTTGAGGGCACCAAGCAGACCGAGTGGATGGTCGAGCAACTCGGCGGATCGGGCAAGATCGCCCGCATCGGCGGCCCGGGTGCCAGCGAGTACGTGGAGAAGCGCCGCGAGGGCTTCGAGCACACCATGGAAAACAACCCTGGCATCGAAGTGGTGTTCAACCAGAGCGCTAACAGCTTCACGGCTGAGGAAGGCCTCCGGCTGGCCCAAGACGCCTTGACCGCCAATCCCGACCTCGACGGCATCTGGGCCGACAGCGATGCTCTGGCATTGGGTGCGGCCACCGCCGTGGAAGAGGCTGGCATTGACCACGCCGACATCCTCATCAGCGGGACCGACGGCGAGCCCGCGGTCTTCGACCAAATCCGGGCCGGGTCCGGCGTGGACATGACCATCGCCCTGCGGGGCTACCAGTGGGGTTGGCAGACCGCCGAGGTCGCTCACCAGTACCTCACTACCGGCAGCACCGGCCAGGGGTACTTCATCCAGGCCCCCACATTCGTGGTGGATGCCGACACCATTGAAGGCATGACCAACGCCGATCTCCGGTAGGGGTACTCACCCTCCGGCAACCCACTAGCGAACATGACCTATCGGGCCGACGTCCTCATCATTGGGGCCGGTGCCTCCGGCGGGGTGGCCGCGCGCCACCTGGCCGAGCACGGGTTCGATGTTGTCTGCCTCGAGCAGGGCGATTGGCCCGATAGGTCCGCGTTCCCCGGCGCTCGGCCCGACTGGGAGCTGGCCATCCGCAAGGACTGGGCCATGAGCCCCAATGTGCGGAGTCGCCCGGAGGATTATCCGGTGGTCCATGACGACTCGGACATCGAGCCCCTGATGTACAACGCAGTGGGGGGCAGCATGATCATCTACGCGGGGACGTGGCCCCGGATGCTCCCATCGGACTTCCGGGCGCGGACTATGGACGGGGTGGCCGACGACTGGCCCATCGCCTATTCGGACCTGGTTCCGTATTACAACGCCATCGACCAGCAGATCGGCGTGTCCGGCTTGGCCGGAGACCCGGCCTATCCGCCCCACGATGACTATCCGCTGCCGCCGCTGCCCTTGGGCGCGGCCGGGCGGCGGGTGGCCGAAGGGCACAACCGGCTGGGATGGCACTGGTGGCCCGAGCCCAACGCCATCTTGTCCGCCCCCTACGACGGGCGGAGACCCTGCGTGCAGCGGGGAGTGTGTACGTCGGGATGCGCCGAGGGGGCAAAGGCCTCCACCGACCTGACCCACTGGCCCAAGGCGACTGCCGCCGGCGCCCGGCTCATCACTGGGGCCCGAGTCAGCCGGATCACGATGGACCCGCGAGGGCTGGCCACTGGGGCCGTGTGGCTGGATCGCTCCGGTGTCGAGCACCACCAGGAAGCCGACGTGGTGATCCTGGCGGCCAATGCGGTGGGCACGGCGCGGCTGCTGTTGCTATCGGCTGACGACCGCCACTGTCCCGACGGGCTGGCCAACTCCAGCGGCTTGGTGGGTCGACGCTTGATGATGCACCCGTTCTCGGTGGTCACTGGGTGGTGGGACGACCAGGTGGAGGGCTGGCAGGGCCACTTCGGGGCCAGCATCACCAGCTACCAATTTTACGAGACCGATCCCGACCGCGGATTCGTGCGAGGGGCCAAGTGGGCCCTCTCGCCGGTCGGCGGCCCCCTCAACCACATCTTGCCCATGCGTGCCGGCAACGAGGTGTGGGGCCCCGATCATCACGAGCTAATGGGTCGTACATTCGGACGGGGGGCGAGCTGGGCCATCTTTGGCGAGGATCTCCCTGAGGAGTCCAACCGGGTGGAACTCGACCCAGACCGCACTGACACCCACAGCATTCCCGCGCCACGAGTGAGCTACCGAATATCCGACCACTCCCGGAGGCTGATGACCTTCCAGGAAGCCAAGGCCGAAGAATCACTGGCGGCATCGGGGTGCCGAGAGACTGCGGTGGCCAGCTTGATTCCCTATTCGGGATGGCACTTGATGGGAACCGCTCGAATGGGGAATGACCCGGCTTCCTCAGTGGTCAACTCCCGCCAGCAGGCCCATGATGTGCCCAACCTATACATCGCCGACGCCAGCGTGTTCGTGACCAGCTCTGGAGTGAATCCCACCTGCACTATCACTGCGCTGGCCCTGCGAACTGCCGACTTGCTGGTTCAGCACCGCAGCGAGCAAAAGGTCTCGGCATGACTGCTCCGCCCTCGCCAGTGGCGACAGCCGATATCGACCTCGGTCGGCTGACCGCTCTCGCCGACGTGATGCTGCCCGCAGCCCACGGTATGCCCGCGGTCTCTGACGTAAGGGCAGTGGAGTCTTACCTGGCTCAAGTCTTGGGCTGGCGCAATGATCTACTCCAGCCTCTCGTCCGGGCAGTGGATGCGCTTGATCCGTCTTCATTCACCGTCGACCGGCTGTTGGCCCTTCACGAAGAGGACGAAGACGCCTACGTCGCGCTCACCACCGCGGTGGCGGCGTGCTATTACCTCAGCCCGGTGGTTCGCGAGCTGATCGGGTATCCGGGCCAAGTGGCCAAAACCTACGATCCCTTCGCCTACACCGAGTGGGTGGCCGAGGGTCTGCTCGATCCGGTTGTCGGCCGGGGTCCGATCTGGCGGGAGGCACCAGCATGAGCCGGGCAGTGATCTTGGCGGACTACAGCCACGGACCCGCGGTGGAAACGCTCGATTTGGGACCGGTTCTGCCTGGGGGCGCGCTGGTGCGGGTTGACGCCGCCACCGTGTGCGGCACCGACGTACACATCTGCGATGGCGTCTTCGAGCAGCTGGCCCGTCTGCCCTTGGTGATGGGCCACGAGGGTACAGGCACGGTTGTCGAACTGGGTGCGGGCTTGATGACGGACGCTTTGGGACAGCCGCTTCGGCCTGGTGACCGCATCGTCTGGGCTCACAATTGGTGCGGCCGGTGCTATTTCTGCGCAGTGGCCAAACAGCCCACCCTGTGCGAGAACACAATGGGCTATGGGTGGGGGCCCTATGAGGAGGGCGCCGTCAACGGGACGTTCTCCGAACACCTGCACGTGTCGCCCGATTCCCGGGTGCTGAGAGTGCCCGACAGCGTGTCCAGTCCGCTGGCCTCGGCGGCCACTTGCGCCCTGCGCACGGTGATGCACGCCCTCGATCGCATGCCCCGCATCCGCTTCAGCGACACGGTGGTCGTGCTCGGTGCTGGCCCGGTGGGGGTATTTGGCGCAGCGGCGGCGCTGCGGAGCGGGGCCAGCCAGGTGATCCTCATCGGTGCGCCCGCATCCCGGTTGGCCGCCACCGAAGAGTGGGGCCTCAACTCTCGCATCGACGTCGATCACACCGAGCCCGACGAGAGGATCGAAGCGGTACGCAGCATGACGCAGGGCCGGGGCGCCGACATCGTGCTCGAATGCGCGGGGCCGCCCAGCGCCTTCACCGAGGGAATGGAGATGGTGCGAGCCGGCGGCACGCTCATGGTTATCGGCCAAGCCCATGGCGAAACGGTGCCGGTGGCGACCACGGCCATGAAAGTCCGCCAGCTCACGGTGAGGACTTCGCTATCGGCCGACATCTCCCACTTCCACGACGCCCTCCGGTTCTTGGACCGTCACAGCGCCGAACTGGGGTTGGAATCGGCAGTGTGCTCAACCACTTATTCGTTGGATCAGGTAACCGACGCTTTAGCCGCCATGCGAGCCGGTGCCGAGATGAAGCCGGTGATCGTCCCATGACTACCGAACTGCTGGCCGCCGACCTCCGTGACCGCTATCCGCTTCTGGTGGGCGACCGCGAGGTAGCCGATGGCGACATGATGGCGGCCATCGCCCCGGGCACCGGTGAGACGGTGGCCGAGGTGCCGCTGGCCGACGCTGCGACGGTGGATGGTGCCGTCGGTGCGGCTACCGCAGCCCAACCAGCGTGGGCTGCGCTTTCCGCTGCGGAGCGAGGCCGTTATCTGCACGCCCTGGCCGATTCGGTGCGGTCTCAAACCGAGCGTCTGGCCCGGATCGACGCCATGGACAGCGGCAATCCCGTGGCCGCCATGCGCAACGACGTGGCCTACGGGGCCGATGCCCTGGATTACTTTGCCGGCATCGCCCGAGAGATGCACGGCAAGACCCTGCCGGCATCGGCAAACAGCCTCCATCTGACATTGCGGGAGCCCTACGGCGTGGTGGCCCGCATCCTGCCCTTCAACCACCCGCTGATGTTCACCCTCTTCCATGCAGCCGCCCCTCTGGCTGCGGGCAACACCGTCATCGTGAAGGCCCCCGACCAAACCCCCGTGTCCCCCCTAGAGGTGGCCTATCTGGCCGCGGAGATCCTGCCTCCCGGCGTGCTCACCGTGCTCACCGGAAACGGGGCCACCACCGGCGAGGCCCTGGTGGACCACCCAGGCATCAACCGCATCGGATTCACCGGGCGGGGGACTACCGGACTGCGGGTCATGGAGGCCGCCGCGGCGTCAGGACGAGTGAAGCACGTGACCGTGGAACTGGGGGGCAAGAACCCCCTATTGGTGGCGCCCGATGCCGATCCCGCATTCGTGGCTGAACAGGCCGTGGGGGGAATGAACTTCGAGTCCTCTCAGGGGCAGTCTTGCGGATCGACTTCCCGGCTTTACGCCCCTGCTCATCTGCACGACGAGATCGTGGACGCAGTGGCCGCCCGACTCGATCAGATCAAGGTGGGCGACCCTCTCGATACGGCCACCACAATGGGGCCGCTGGTCTCCGAGCCCCAGCTCAGCCGAGTGCAGAACTTTGTGGAGGCTGGGCGATCGGAAGGTGCCCGGCTGGTCAGGGGCGGGGGCTCCCCAGAGGGCGTGCCCGAGGGCGGGTACTACCTGGCGCCGACGCTGTTCGACCAGGTGGAGTCCGGACAGATGATCGCCACCGAGGAGATCTTCGGGCCGGTGCTGTCGGTGCTGGAGTGGGAGGATCGGGACGATCTCATCGCCCAGGCCAACGCCACGCGTTATGGGCTCACCGCCAACATCATCACCAACGACTTGGACTGGGCCATGGACGCTGCCCGCCGCGTGCAGGCCGGATGTGTGTGGATCAACGGGCGAGGGCAGCATTTCCTGGAAACGCCATTCGGCGGATACAAGGACTCCGGGCTGGGGGCAGAGGGGTCGATGGATTCGCTGCTCAGCTACACCCGAACCAAGGTCGTTCACATTCTCGACATCGGAGCGCGCCAATGAGCAGCAACAACACCGAGGCCATCGCGGTTCTCAAAGAGAAAATCGCCACCTCGACTCGGATCTTGGTCCGCGAGCGGCTGATCGGCCCCTTCGGCCATCCATCGGCCCGGATTCCGGGCACCGACTTTGTGGCGGTGCTGGGCCACACCCATGACGACGTGAAGGACCTGGCCGAGACCGAGCCGGGCGACGTGGTGGTGATGGACCTGGACGGCGAAGTGGTCGAGGGATCGATGGATGCCCCCGGTGAGCGGTTCATGCACACTGAGATCTACCGGGCCCGTCCTGATGTGGGGGCGGTGATCCACGCCCACCCCATGCACTGCATCGCGTTCTCGATGACCGATGTTCCCCTCGCCCCGGTCTGGCACCTATGCACGCTGTTCGCAGATGGCGTGCCGGTGTATGACTCCGCGGTGCAGATCGACAACCCCGAGCGCGGCCGAGCGGTGGCCGCAGCCCTAGCCGACCGGAAGGGCATCCTGTTGAAGGGCCACGGGCTGACCGTGGTGGGGTCGTCCATCGAGGAGGCCACCGTGAGCGCCGTCAACCTCGAGCGCTCGGCCCGGTTGCAGATCATGGCCCAGGGCATCGGCGCGGTGGAGGCCATCGACCGTTCGGAGCTCACCGACGAATTACTCACCGACGGCTTGACCCTGGAGGAGTACACCCATACCCAGTGGGACTACTGGGCCGTGGAGTTGGCCCGGTGAGAACCCTGCGGCGTGAGGATCCCCGGCTGCTGCGGGGCAACGGCCGCTATGTGGCCGACATCGAACTGCCGTCGATGCGCTACGCCGCGTTCGTGCGCAGCCCGGTGGCTCATGCCGACCTGAACGGGGTGGAGCTTCCCCCCGGCGTTGTCGGGTGGACAGGGAAAGACCTGATCGGGCGCATAGACACGATGGCCCCCAACGAGGCTGATGGCGGGGTTTACCAAGACAAACTGCTGGAATCCTTGGGCGACGACCGGCTCTTTGTGCGCCACGAGGGCCGCCCGCTTCTGGCGGTAGACCGGGTACGGCACGTGGGCGATCCGATAGCGGTGGTCGTCGCCGACTCTCTCTACGCGGCCGCCGACGCGGCCGACCGGGTGCTCCTCGACCTGGCCCCCCGCCCGGCGGTGGTGGATCCCTTCGCCGCGCTGGCCGCCGACGCTCCCCGGCTATACGACCATTGGCCCGACAACCGCTCGCTGCTTGTTGCCGCCGGCTTCGGCGACATCGACTCTGCCTTCGCCGAAGCCGCCCATGTGAGTCGCCGCCGGCTGCACTCGGGCCGGCTGGCCTGTCACCCCATGGAGCCCAGGGGCGTGGTGGCGGCACACGATCCCCGCACCGACCTGCTCACCGTGTGGAGCAGCACGCAGATTCCCCACCCGCTGCGCACCGCCCTAGCCAAGGCTCTGGGTCGGCCTGCCCACCGGATACGGGTGGTGGCTCCCGATGTGGGTGGCGGCTTCGGCGTCAAGGCCATTCCCTACGCCGAGGAGCTGATCATGGCCTACCTCGCCCTGGAGACAGGTGTCCCGCTGAAATGGGTGGAGCAGCGAAGCGAGCACGGATTGGCCGCCATTCAGTCACGCGACCAGATCCACGACATCGAGATCGCTCTCGATGTCGACGCCCGCATCCTGGGAGTACGCGACCGCTTCGTGGTGGACAACGGGGCGGCCAATCCCCTCGGGGTGGTCCAGCCCTATAACACGTTGGCCCATCTGTGCGGGTGCTACCGGGTGCCGGCGCTGGATGTGGAGGCTACTGCGGTGGTCACCAACAAAGCCCCGGTCTCCCCCTATCGGGGAGCGGGGAGGCCCGAAGCAGTCTTCGCCATGGACCGCATTATCGACGTGGCCGCCCGGGAGATGGGCATCGACCCGGTGGAGCTTCGCCGCCTCAATCTCATCACCGCCGACGAGATGCCCTATTCGGTGGGTCTCAACTATCGGGATGGCACTCCCATGACCTACGACAGCGGTGACTTCTACACATGCTTCGAGGAGGCCGTGGAGTTGGGCGAAATCGAGGATGGATTGCGGGGAGGGGCGCAGGACGACAACGGTCGGCTAGTCGGCGTCGGTATGTCCACCTATGTGGAGGGCACCGGTGTTGGACCCTTCGAGAGCGCCCGGGTGCGGGTGGACGAGACCGGCTGGGTTGAAGTGGCTACCGGCGCGTGTTCGCAGGGTCAGGGACATGAGACCGTGTTCGCCGAAGTGTGCGCGCAGGCGCTGGGCGTCGATCCCGAGCAGGTGACGGTGATCGGGGGTGACACCGCTGCGGTAGAGCATGGTTGGGGCACGCTGGCCAGCCGCAGCGCGGTGGTAGCAGGCAGTGCGATCCACGAAGCGGCCAACGTGTTGCGCAACCGGATTGTGGACGCGGTGGCGGAGCAATGGGAGCTGGCCCCCGCCGACCTGTGCATCCGAAACGGCGTGGTAGAGGTGGTGGGAACACCCACTCGGCGCATGGGGCTGGCCGAAGTGGCTGCGGGCTTTGCCCCCGGAGGCGTATTTGCCAACGGCAGCAACGCTGGCTTGGACGAGGTGGTCTGCTTCGAGCCGCCTACGGTCACCTTTGCCGCTGGGGTGCATGTGGCCCGGGTGGCCGTCGATCCGTCCACGGGTGCGACGGAGGTTTTGGACTACGTGGTGGCCCATGACTGCGGACCGCTGCTTTCTCCCATGATCGTCGACGGCCAGATCGCCGGGGGAGTGGCCCAAGGGATCGGAGCGGCGCTGTTTGAGCAGGCGGCGTACGACGCTGACGGCCAACCCCAGAATCCCAGCCTGGCCGACTACCTGGTGCCTGATGCCGCCGGGGTGCCCGAATTGGCTGTCGCCCATTTGGAGACTCCATCTCCGCTCAATCCACTGGGCATCAAGGGTGTGGGGGAGGCTGGAGCTATTTCGCCGCCGGCCGCGGTGGCCAACGCCATTGAGGACGCCCTGTCCGAGTTGGGTGTCCAAGTAAACCGGGTGCCGGTGGCGCCTGAGTACTTGTTCGACCAATTGCAGGGAGCAGGATCATGACCGCAAGCCAACCTGGATCAGTCGTCGGCGCCCCCCGCCCTGAGGGCTCCCCGTCGTCGGACGTCGCGCTGAGCGTGTCGGGGATCCACAAGCGCTACGGCGGGGTGGTCGCGCTTCGGGACGTTTCGCTGGATTTCCCCACCGGCACGCTCACCGCCATTGTGGGCGACAACGGGGCTGGCAAGAGCACCCTGTTGAAGGTGATCTCCGGAGCGGAGCAGCCCGACGCGGGACAGGTGGTGCTGCACGGCGAGGTCCGTCGTTTCCGGTCGCCGCTGGACGCCCGCACGGCCGGCATCGAAACCGTGTACCAAGACCTGGCCCTGGCCGACAACCTCGATGCCGCCCAGAACCTGTTCATGGGGCGGGAGCTCAAGGTGGGCTGGGGGCCGCTCACCTTCCTGCGGCGCCGGGCCATGCGCCGCGACACCGAGCAGATCATCCGTCGGCTCAACATCAAGATCCCCTCGGTCCGCATCCCGGTCCAGCATTTCTCCGGGGGCCAGCGCCAGGGCGTGGCCATTGCCCGGGCCATGAACTGGGGCAACGAGGTGATCATCATGGACGAGCCCACCGCCGCGCTGGGCATCGCCGAGACCGCACGGGTGGAAGACCTCATCACCACGCTGCGAGAGCGCAATCTGACCATCGTCGTGGTGAGCCACAACCTCGACCAGGTATTCCGGCTTGCCGACCGGATAGCAGTGATGCGCCGGGGCCAGCTCATCGAGCTCCTAGATGCCCACAGCACCGACGCCCAGAAGCTGGTGTCACTCATCACCGGTTTGGCCGCGTCCCATGAAGGGGCATGAGATGGCGCCGAAAGCGGGAGTGCAGATCCGCCCCAATCATGTGAGCTGGGACGAGATGGCAGCCGCTTGGCGGTACGCCGACGAGGCCGGTGCCGACAGCATCTGGACATTCGACCACTTCTTCCCCATCGACGGCGACCCCGAGGGCACCGCCTTTGAGTGTTGGTCCACGCTGGCCGCCATGGCGTCGGTCACCAAGAGGGCCCAGATCGGCCCGCTGGTCACCTGCACCGGATTCCGCAATCCCGATCTTCTGGCCGACATGGCCCGCACGGTGGACCACGCATCCGGGGGCCGACTGGTGCTCGGCTTGGGTTCGGGATGGTTGGAGCGCGACTACCAGTCGTACGGCTTCGCCATGTCCCGAGACGCCGATCGAATCCGGGAGATGGAGGTGGCCATCCACCGCATCCGCCATCGGCTGGCCCAGCTCCGGCCTGGCCCGGTGGGTCCGCTTCCCATTCTGATCGGCGGGTTGGGGGAGCGGATGACCTTGGACGTGTGCGCTCGGTTGGCCGATGCCTGGAACGGTTGGGGCACCCCTGATGAGATCGCCCACCTCAACGGGGTGCTGGACAGCTGGTGCGAGCGGGCCGAACGCGATCCGTCCCAGGTGGAGCGGACGGTGGCATTGTTCGAGACCGCCAGTGATGCCACTTATGACGACTACGTGGCCGCGGGGGCCGAGCACCTCATCCTGGTGCGGTCAGGCCCCGACTATCGGATCGAGGAGATGGGGTCCCTTTTGGCCTGGCGGGACGCTCGGAGCGGGCCGTGAGCAGCGCGACCGGCCCATTGTGGATGCCGTTCACCTCAGCTGGTGGCGGCAAACCGGCGGTGGTGGTGGCCGGAGACGGGAACTATGTGGAGACCGAAGACGGCTCCCAACTGCTCGACGCTACGGCCGGCGGGGTGGCCTGCGTGATCCTGGGCCATGGCCGAACCGAGATCGCTGACGCGGTGGCCGACCAGCTCCGCACCCTCGAATATCACTGCCTGTTCGGTTACAGCCATCCTCGGGCTGAAGAGCTGGCAGAAGCGGTGTCCGCCCGAACCCCCGGCGATCTGAACCACGTCTTTTTCACAAACTCTGGCTCTGAGGCGGTGGAGACCGCCCTCAAGGTCGCCCGCGGCTACTGGCGCCGGGTCGGTCAGGCCTCCAAGACCGGTTTCGTGTCGCTGCACCGCGGGTACCACGGCATGAACCTGGGCGGAATCTCGGTGGGCGGCCTCACCGAGAACCGGTCGGGGTTCGGCCCGCTGCTGGAAGGATGCACCCAAGTGCCGGCTCATGACATCGACGCATTGGAGCAGGAGCTGGCCTACCGCGACCCCAGCACCGTCGCCGCCGTGATCATGGAGCCGGTACAAGCAGCCGGCGGCGTATACCCGCCCCCGGAGGAATACCTATCCCAGGTCAGGGAGGTGTGCAACCGCCTCGATGTGCTGCTGGTGCTGGACGAGGTGGTGTGCGGATTCGGACGCCTAGGCCACTGGTTCGGCGGCCACCGCTATGGGGTGGTTCCCGACATCATGACCGTGGCCAAAGGTCTCACATCGGCCTATATCCCGATGGGGGCGGCTATCGCTGGCAGCCATATTCACGAGGCGTTCGTCGACCCCGAGGGAGCCATCGAGCTGATGCACGGCTACACGTACAGCGGGCACCCCGCGGCCTGTGTCGCCGGGCTGAAGGTAATCGAGATTCTCGAGCGGGAAGGCCTGGTCGACCACAGTTGCCAGACTGGAAAATACCTTCAGAAGCGAGTGGCCACGCTGGGCGCCTTGCCCTCGGTGGCTGAGGCTAGGGGCGAGGGGATGCTGGCCGCCGTTGAGCTGTCGGGCGACAGCCCGGAGCCCCTGGTGGCTGAGGCCCAGCGGCGCATTCAATCGGCCGGGGTGCTGGTGCGGGCTCAAGCCGACCACCTGGGCATCTACCCGCCATTCACGTTCACAGCCGCAGAGGTGGACCGAGTGGTCGAAACGATTGGAACTGTGCTGGAGGAGATGTCGTGACCTACGACCGAGTTGACTCGATTTTGAAGCAGTGGGCTGGCGAACGCCCTGATCTGGATGCGTCGCCTATCGGGATCTTCGGGCGGATCTCTCGCATCGACCGTTTGTTCGAACAGTCCATGGCGGAGTTCCTCCGTCCCCATGGCCTCACTTTGGGGTTGTTCGACGTGTTGGCGGCATTGCGGCGGAACGGCGAGCCGTTTCAAGCCAAGCCGAGTGAGCTGGCGGCCATGACCATGCTTACTTCCGGGGGCATGACCGGGCGAGTGGACCAACTCGAGAAGCTGAATCTGGTCCGTCGGGTGCCTGATCCTGATGATCGCCGGGTCATGATGGCCCAACTCAGCCTGGAAGGCAGAGAGTTGATCGATCAGCTCATGGGCGAGCACCTAGATCGCGAGCGCACCCGGCTGGAGTGGTTGCACGACGGAGAGTCGGAGGATTTCGCCGGCTATTTACGCCGGCTGGAGGCGTCACTTCGCTCCCTCGATGGGCAGATGCAGGGAGAAGGCCGAGTCGATTAGGACGCAGTAAAGCACCAGGAGATGGTGTCGGCCTCTGCGGGTCCCAATTCTTGGCGCCAGTAGGTCACTAGGGCGCAGTTCTGCTCGGCTTGGAGTCGCTCGATCACCTTGCCCTGATCAGGACGGAAGGTGAAGCGGTTGAGGTTGGGCAGGTGGCGTAATTGGTCGGGGGGGATGTCCACTCCGTTGATGGTCAGCCGGGCGTCGTAGCCAGGGGCGAGGTCGATGCCGACGGTTTCTTGGGCGAGGACCTCAGCGCTGCGAGGGGGTATGAGCTCGTCTACCGCGGCGTTGCCGGTAACGGTCACGTCGTTGTTGTCGGTGTCGGCCAGCAGCAGGGCCAGCACTATGGCCACGGCCCCCGCCAGGGCGGCGAGGCCCAACAGCACCCGGCGCAGAACAACCGACTCCAGCACCTACCCAGTGTGCCCGCTGGCCGAGGCCGGAGACACCCTGAGTGGCGCGGAAAGGCGTGACCTGGCAAGTACCCTCAATGCGTGGCCAATGACCGCGGCGAGATCGGCCGAGTTCTGGGCGGGCGTTATCGGCTCGTAACCCACATTGGCACCGGGCGGTTCACCAACGTGTACCTCGCCTACGACCTGTCCCAGTCGCGTCGAGTAGCGGTCAAGCTGCTCTCCGAGGATGTCCTGCCCGACGGATGGATTGGGGAAGGGGCCTTTGTCGGCCGCTTCCTGGAGGCCGCCGAGGAGGCCGCCGCGGTAAGCCATCCCCATGTGGTGGCCGCTCACAATTGGGGAGACTCCGACCTCGGTCTCTACGTGGTGAGCGACTACATGGAGGGCGGGAGTCTGCTGGGGATGATGGATGCCGGGCACATGCTGTCTCCATCGCAGGTGCTCATGGTCGGCCTTGACGCGTCTCGAGGGTTGGAGCACATCCACGACCAGGGGATCATCCACGGCGACATCCGGCCCTCCAATATTCTGTTTTCCCGCCGCGGCCGAGCTCGGCTGGCTGATCTGGGCACATCATGGGCCTTGACTTCGTCGGAGACCGGGGGAGCACTGATGGCGAGGTCGGTATTTTCAGCCATCGACGCGGTGCGCTACGCCTCCCCGGAGCAGGCCCAGGGCCTGACCCCCGACCACAAGAGCGACGTCTATTCCCTGGTTTTGGTGCTCACCGAGGCGCTGTCGGGCCGGGTGCCATTCGAGTCTGACGACCCCGAGTACACCCAGATGGCCAAGATGAGCCGACAGCTCGACCTGGCCGGCCAATTCTCCCGCCTGGGTCGGGTGTTGGAGCAGGCGGGACGACCGGAGCGGGACGACCGTCCCTCTGCTCGCGAACTGGGCCATGGGCTGCTGGCTGCGGCCGAGACCCTGCCTCGCCCAGCCCCGCTTCCTCTGATCAAGCCGGGGCCGGAGATCCCCGACACCGGTGAGTCCGCGGCCACGGCGGCACCCGACAAGTACTCAGAGGAGGCTGCCCCAAAGGCGAAACGCCGTATGCCATATCGGAAGTACCGTTCCGCACCCCGGGAAGGCGGTTCGGCATCCCGGGAAAGTCGCTCGGCACTCCGAAGGCTGCTGGCGGCGGTGGTGGCGCTCGTGGTGCTGGGGGCTGCGGGATTTGGGGCCTACGCCCTTTGGGACAGCCAGTTCGGCTCCGATCCCCTGCCGGTGCCCGATCTGGCCGAGGTTGGCGAGGCTCACCTGTCCCGCATTGTGGGCGAATCCGGCTGGGTGCTCGAACGCCTCGAACGGCGCCAAGACGGCACCGTGGCCGGTCAGATACTCGGCCAGGCGCCGCTGGCGGGAACTGGTCTCGAACGGGGAGAGACCGTCACTGTGTGGGTGTCTTTGGGCCCTGAGCTGGTTGTGATTCCCGGCAACCTCGCTGGTCTTGCGGTGGAAGACGCTGAAGCATCTCTGGCCGCGGTGGGCTTGTCGGTGGGGGATGTCAACGAGCGCTACGACGAGACCGCGATTGAGGGGGTGGTGATCGAAGTAGACGAGCTGTTCTCCGAGGTCGAGCCGGGCAGCAGCGTGGCTTTGGTGGTCTCGCTCGGGCCAGCGCCCCGCGTGGTGCCCGACATCGCTACCGGTTCATCGCTAGCCGTGGCTCGTGAGCGGCTGGAGGCTCTCGGCTTGGGAGTGCTCGAGTGGCAGGTGCCCGACAATGTGGTAGCAGCAGGCCGGGTGGTGAGGGTGGAGCCGTTGCCGGGAACCGAGGTGGCGGCCGAATCGGTGATCACGGTGGTGGTCTCTGACGGGCCTGAGAAAATCCGAGTGCCGTTCCTTGCCACACTGGGAGTGGGAGAGGCTTCGAACATTCTCGAGCAAGCCGGCCTCTGCCTGGGCGAGGTGGACGGCCCGCTGGATTCCGAGATTCTGGCATCCAATCCACCTGCCGACAGCGTCGTGGACTTTGGGACGTGCGTGCGCGTGATTACCAGGCCTGAAGAGGGAGCGGAGCAGAGCCCACAAGAAGGCTGAGGGCTTCGGGCTCAGCCCGATTCGAGTGCGGTTAGGGCCCGGAGCCGGGATTGGGCATGGCGGGCGAAAGCGGCCTGCTCATCGGTCATGCCCTCTCCGAACAGGATGAGAACCAGGGCCAAGTCGCCGTCCACCCGCAGGGTGCCGGTCAGAAAGCCATGGGCCACGATGTCGGGGTCGTCGGTCACGAATGCGGCCAGGGCCGCGGGATAGTCAAGGATCACGGTGGCGTCGGGGTCGTCCAGCTTGCCTGGAACCGGCAACGGTCCTCCGGCCTCGGTGTCGATGAAGGCCCGGAACTGGCGATCGCCAAAAGGGGTGTCGGTAACCACAAGATTGACTCTGGCGGTGTGAACGGGATCGGGCGCGGCTGATGCCAGCTCTTCTCGCAGCGACATGGCTGCTTCGATCCACTCTGGGCTGAGAAATGGGTGCGACCCCACCCCGGCAACGTAGGCCACCAAGCGACTTCGGCGCGGGAAACCGGCAATTGGGGCGGTACCATGCGCTTCGGTATGGGCCAGCAACGCATCACCCGGGCCGAGTGCGCCCATGTGGCCGCTTTGGCTCGCCTGGAGTTGACCGACGAGGAGCTGGACCGGTTCACCGGCCAGCTTGATGAGTTGCTGGACCATGTGGCTGAGGTGGAGGCGCTGGACCTGGAGGCTCTCCCCCCCACGATGCATGCCCTTCCCATCGCTAACTTGCTCCGTCCGGACACTCCCGGCCAGGTTCTGGACCGCGACGAAGTGCTCGCTCAGGCACCGTTTGCCGAGGATGGCCAGTTCCGGGTTCCCCCGGTCTTGGGTGAGGCGCCATGACCGCGGTCGAGATCGCGGCCGCGGTGAGATCAAGCCAGCGTTCGGCCCGCTCGGTGGTCGATGAGTACTTGAGCGCCATCGAAACGGGCGAAGCCGAGATTCATGCTTTCAATCTGGTGACCGCAGATCAGGCTCGGGCGCGGGCCGACGAGATCGATGCCTCAGTGGCCGCAGGCAAAGACCCCGGCCCTCTGGCTGGCGTCCCGGTGGCCCTCAAGGACAACTTGTGTACTCGCGGGCTGGCTACTACCTGCTCCTCTCGCATTTTGGAGGGCTGGGCACCGCCCTACGACGCCACCGTGGTGGAGCAGATTCACAATGCCGGTGCCGTGGTGGTGGGCAAGACCAACATGGACGAGTTCGCCATGGGCAGCTCCACCGAGAACTCGGCCTTCGGTCCCACCCGGAATCCCTGCGACCTCAGCCGGGTGCCGGGGGGCTCTTCTGGGGGCAGCGCGGCCGCGGTGGCTGCTGGTTTCGCCCCGGTGGCGCTGGGCAGCGACACCGGCGGGTCGATCCGCCAGCCTGCCGCTCTGTGCGGCGTGGTCGGCGTAAAGCCCACCTACGGCCTTGTGTCCCGCTACGGCCTGGTGGCGTTCGCATCGTCTCTCGACCAGATCGGCCCGTTCACCACCACGGTGGCCGATGCGGCCGCCGTCCTGGACGTGGTCAGCGGCCCCGATGGCCGGGACTCCACCAGCATCAGCGAACCCCAGCCCCCGGTGTCGAACACGCTGGCCGACGGAGTAGACGGGCTGCGGGTAGGAGTGCTGGACGAGTTGAGCGGCAATGGCATCGCCCCCGATGTGGCCGCCCGATTGCAGGCCGCGGTGGGAGCACTCAAATCAGCCGGAGCCCGAGTGGCCGAGGCCAGCGTGCCGGCGGCGGTCTTCGGACTGTCGGCCTACTACCTGATCGCCCCGGCCGAGGCATCCAGCAACCTGGCCCGTTACGACGGCGTCCGTTACGGGCTGCGGGTAGACGCCTCCAGCACTCCTGACATGAATACCGCCACCCGCTCGACCGGCTTCGGGGATGAGGTCAAACGGCGCATCATGATCGGCACCTACGCCCTGTCGGCCGGCTACTACGACGCCTACTACGGCAAGGCCCAAAAGGTGCGCACGCTCATCATCAACGACTTCGCCTCGGTGTGGGAGCAGTTCGACCTGCTGGTGAGCCCCACGTCCCCCACCACCGCATTCTCGCTGGGGGAGCGCACCGCCGACCCCATGGCCATGTACATGAGCGACGTGTGTACCGTGCCGGTGAACCTCACCGGGCAGGCCGCCATGTCGGTGCCCTACGGGGTGGGCGACGACGGCCTGCCGGTGGGCGTGCAGATTATGGCCCCCGCCCTGGGCGAACCTGTCATGTTCCGAGCCGCCGCGGTGCTGGAAGCGAGCCTGTGATGGGCCCAGACACCCTCGAAGTGCCCGGATTGGGCGCTCCGCCCGACACCGAGTGGGAGACGGTGGTGGGTTTGGAGGTCCACGCCGAGCTGGCCACGGCCACCAAGCTGTTCAGCGCTAGTCCCAACCGGTTCGGCGGCGAACCCAACACCCACATCGACCCGGTGTCACTCGGTTTGCCCGGTTCACTACCCGTGCTCAACGAGAAGGCGGTGGAGCTGGCCATTCGGGTGGGCCTGGCCCTCAACTGCCAGATCCAGCCCTCGGTGTTCGCCCGGAAGAACTACTTCTACCCTGACATGCCCAAGGATTTTCAGATCAGCCAGTACGACCAGCCCATCAACGTGGACGGATGGTTGGAGCTGCCCTCGGGGAAGCGGGTCGGCATCGAGCGGGCCCACCTGGAGGAGGACACCGGCAAGACCGTCCATATCGGCGGGGGAGGGCGCATCCATGAGGCCGGGTACTCGCTGGTGGACTACAACCGGGCCGGGGTGCCGCTCATCGAGATAGTGGGCCACCCCGAGCTGCGTTCAGCCGAGGAGGCCCGCCAATACGTGGCCGAGCTGCGGTCCATCCTGGTGGCGGTGGGGGCGTCCGACGGCAAGATGGAAGAGGGGTCGCTGCGGGTCGACTGCAATGTGTCGGTGAGGCCGGTGGGAAGCGACCGGCTGGGCACCCGGTGCGAGATCAAGAACGTGAACTCGCTGCGCTCGTTGGGCCGGGCTGTTGAATACGAGGCCCGTCGCCAGATCGACCAGTTGACCAGCGGCCATCCAATAGAGCAGCAGACCCGGCACTGGAACGAGGACGACGGCCGCACTCATGCCTTGCGCTCCAAGGAGGAGGACTACGACTACCGCTACTTCCCTGAGCCCGACCTGCTGCCGCTCAACCCCAGCACCGAGTGGGTGGAACAGATCCGTCTGGGGCTGCCCCCGCTGCCTCGAGACCGCCGGCTGGGCCTAGCGGAGGCCGCCCCTTCGGTGGACATCGACCACATTGCGCTGGCCGTCGAGCGTTCGATGGACGAGATGGCGTTGGCCGCCATTAGCGGGGGAGGACCGGCGGAGCGGGTGATGACCCACATAGTCCAAAACCTGGCTGATGGTTCTGGCCAGCTGACCCCCGAGGCGTTCGCTGGCCTGGTTGGCATGGAGGAAGCGGGCGAGCTGACCGCAACTCAGGCCAAGAAAGTGCTGGCTGTGCTGGTGGAGGGCGGGGGATCGCCTCAAGAAGCGGCTCAAGCACTGGGATTCGAGGCCATGGACACCGGCGAGCTGGAGTCCCTGGTGGACAGTCTTATTGCCGAGCATGCCGAGGAGTGGTCCCGCTTCTGCGATGGCGACGCCAAGCTCACCGGCTTTTTCGTCGGCCAGGTGATGAAGGCCACCCAAGGCCGAGCCGACGGCAAAATCGTCACCCAGCTCCTCAACTCTCGCCGAGGCTAGAGGGCTGGTTTTCAGGGGATTGGATAGGGTGCAGGGCGATATGACGCTGCTGGAACGGTCGGCTCGAGTCATCGACGAGGGCGTTGACGAGGGGCAGCAGGCGATCCACCCCATGGACGGATCGTTCCACGAGATCGCCGACGACGTAGCCATAGTGTGCGCTTTCTCGCATGTGTGGTCGGTGGCCACCGAAGAGGGGTTGGTGGCCATCGATACCTCGCTTCCGGGGTTCGCTCCCGTCGCGCTGGACCACCTCCGCCGGTGGAAGGGCCTGCCGGTCCACACCATCGTCTTCACCCACGGCCACATGGATCACGTTGGCGGGGCCCCCGCCTTCGTCGAGGACGCCCAACAGCAGGGGAGGGCCGCGCCCCAGGTGGTGGCCCACGAGGCTGTGGATCGCCGGTTCGACCGCTACACCCTCACCCAGGAGTACAACCGGCTCATCAACCGCCGCCAGTTCGGGCGAAGCGGCGTGATGGACATGTTCGCCGACGACTGGGTGCGCCCTACCACCGACTACGCCGCTGAGCTGGAGTTGGAGGTGGGCGGTACGTCGCTGCGGCTCATCCATGCCGAGGGGGAGACCGACGACCACACCCTGGTGTGGCTGCCCCACCAGAAGGCGCTGTTCGCCGGCGACCTGTTCATCTGGTACTTCCCCAATGCGGGCAATCCCCAGAAGGTGCAGCGCTATCCCGCCGAGTGGGCCGCGGCTCTTCGCCGGATAATCGATCTGCACCCCGAGTTATTGCTGCCAGCCCACGGCCTGCCCATCGAGGGGGAGGCGCGCATCGCCATGGTGCTCGACGATGTGGCCACCGCGCTGGAGGGCTTGGTTGCCGACACGCTGGAGATGATGAACGCCGGGGCCCGCCTCGACGACATCATCCACCAAGTGCGGGTTCCCGACGACCTGATGGCCAAGCCCTACTTGCGGGCTGGCTACGACGAGCCCGAGTTCGTGGTTCGCAACATCTGGCGCCTCTACGGCGGCTGGTACGACGGCAACCCCGCCCGCCTCAAGCCCGCCCCAGATCATGCGGTGGCTGCGGAAGTCGTCCGGCTGGCCGGAGGGGCTTCCGAGCTGGCAAGCCGGGCTGTCGAGCTCTCCGAGGCTGGCGATCTGCGTCTTGCCTGTCATCTCGCGGAATGGGCCGCCCAAGCCGCGCCCGACGCCCCTGGCGTGCTCGAGCAGCGTGCCGCGGTGTACCAGAAGCGGCGAGACCAAGAGCAATCCCTGATGTCCCGCGGCATCTACAACGACGCGAGCAAGACATGAACATCGACACTGAAGCGGTGGATCTGGCCCTGACCACGACGAGGGCGGTGCGGAAGCGGCTGGACTTGGAGCGGCCGGTGGACGACCAGATCATCCTCGACTGCATCGACATCGCCGAGCAGGCCCCTACTGGCGGGAACCAGACCAGCCGGCGATGGATCGTGGTGCGCGATCCCGAGATCAAACAGGAGCTGGCCCGGCTGTACCGCGAGGTTGTGGGCGGCTTCATGTTGGAGGCCCGCGACCGCTTGGAGGGCACCGACCACCCCCGGGCCAAGACGGTGAGTTCGTCGGCTTACTTGGTAGAGCACTTGGCCGAGGTGCCGGTGATCGTCATTCCCACCATCGTGGGCCGCCACGACGGCAGCGGCGCGCCCGGACTGTTCGACTCGGTGATCCAGAGCGGATGGAGCTTCTGCGTGGCCCTGCGAGCCCGGGGGCTGGGCACTGTGTGGACTACCGCCGTCTTGGCCAAGGCCCCCGAGTTGAAGGAGCTGCTCGGCATCCCCGAGGAGATCACCGAGATCGCCATGTTCCCGGTGGCGTGGACCAAGGGCACCGACTTCCGGCCCGCGCAACGTACCCCAGCCCGAAACATCACCTTCTTCGACGGCTACGGCCGCACCTATGAGTCCGGTCCAGGAACCCCCGTGGCGATGGCCGACGGCCCCGGCACGATGGTGGAGACCGACATCGACGCCGAGATCGGCGACGTGTGGGCCGCAGTCACCGACATCAACCTCCCCGCCCAGTTCTCCGACGAGTTCACCGGCGCCACCTGGGACGACGGTTTCGACGGTCCCGTGCTGGGGGCTGTGTTCACCGGCCGCAACCATCTTGAGGTAATGGGCGACTGGGAGGTGCCCTGCTTCGTGGACGTGTGCCAGGAGCCGGTGGCCTTCGGCTGGTGTACCTCCGACCTCGACAATCCCGGCGCAAGGTGGCGCTTCGAACTCCAGCCCCTCATGGGCGGCGGCACCCGCCTTATCTACCGCCTCCTCCTCGGACCCGGCCCCTCCGGCCTCAACATGTTCATCGAGCAGAACCCCGAAAAAGAACCCCGAATCATCGCCAACCGTCTCCAAGTCCACCGAACCAACATGCAGGCAGTGGTGAACGGCATCAAAGCCCACGTGGAAGCAGGGGCCTCCTAGCTCGACCCAGCTAGCGCACCGCGCCAGGGACGAGCCATCGGGGAGTGGCGAAGCGCCAAAGCAGGGTGACCAAGCGGGCGGCCATGAGAGCCCACATTGCGCCCCACAGCCAGCCGATGCCGGCGTCCGCGGCCATCACCCACAGGGCCAGGGGGATGAACACCGCGGCGGCGCCGGCCATGGCCACGGCCAGGAAGCGCATGTCTCCGGCGCCGATCAAAACGCCGTCGAGGGCGAACACCACTCCGTTTACCGGCTGGATGAACGCTAGGTGCAGCATCAAGAATCCCACGAGGGAGAGCACTGCCTCATCGCTGGAGAACACCAAGGGGAGCCACGGTCTGGTCGCCAGCAGCACAATGGTGGCCGCCAATCCGGTGGCCAATCCCCACTCGATCATGCGGCGGCCAGCGGCCCGAGCGTGGTCCAGCTCGTTGGCGCCGAGGAAGCGCCCGATCATGGCCTGCCCGGCGATGGCCACCGCGTCCAGAACCAGGGCCAAGAAGAACATGAGCTGGTAGATCACCTCGTGGGCGGCCAATTCGATGTCTCCCAAGCGGGCGGCTACCGCCACCGACATGGTGAACGAAGCCCGCAACGCCGCGGTGCGCAGGAACAGGTCCAATCCCACTACCGCCAAACGCGCAATCATCGAGCGGTCGGGGGACATGGTCACCCCGTGGACTTTCACGGCCTCGCGAATCCACCACACGTAGGCGCCCGCAGCGAGCCATTGGGCCACCACGGTTGACAGCGCCGAGGCGCCGATACCGAAGCCGAGTCCGTAGATCAGCACCAGCTCCAGGGCAAGGTTCAGCCCGGCAGTGAACACGGCCACCTTCAGAGGTCGCAGTGTGTCTTGCAGGCCTCTCAGATAGCCCACCCCGGCCAAGGTGATGAGCATGCCCGGCAGGCCGAAGAGGCTGATCCGCAAGTAGATCCGGCCCTGGGCCAGCACTTCGCCGTCGGCCCCGAGGACTCTGAGCAGGGGGTCGGCGAACACGAAGGCCGCCGCGGCCAGCACCGCGCCGACCGCCCCGGCCAGCCACAGCCCCTGCACCGCCTGCTGCGCGGCTCGGCGATGGTCACCCGCACCGATGAGCCGTCCCACCGCCGCGGTGGTCCCGTAGGCCAGGAAGATGAACAGCGACAGCGCCCCCAACAGCACCTGCGAGGCCACCGCCAGGCCGCCCAAGTGGGGTGTGCCCAGATGTCCCACCACCGCGGTGTCGGCCAGGGTGTAGAGCGGCTCGGCAATCAGCGCGCCGAGGGCGGGAACGGCCAGGCGGGCGATCTCCCGGTCAAAGGGCGACTTGTGCAATCCCATTAGCCCTCTAATTCGCGCCATGTCGCTAGATAGCCTGTCGCTATGAGCGATATGAAGCCACGTTCTCACGAGGTGACATCAGGGGCCGAGCGGGCGCCGGCAAGGGCCATGCTGCGGGCGGTGGGCATGACCGATGACGACTGGGACAAGCCCCAGGTGGGGGTGGCGTCTTCGTGGAACGAGGTGACGCCGTGCAATCTGCCGCTGGACCGGCTGGCCAAGCGGGCCAAGCAGGGCGTTCGCGACGCCGGCGGCTTCCCCATCGAGTTCAACACCATTGCGGTGTCCGACGGCATCTCCATGGGCCACGAGGGAATGCGGGCCTCGCTGGTGAGCCGGGAGATCATCGCCGACTCAGTAGAGGCAGTGATGCACGCCGAGCGGTTAGACGCTTTCGTCAGCTTCGCGGGCTGCGACAAGTCGCTCCCCGGCATGTTGATGGCCGCGGCCCGGCTCAACCTGCCGTCGGTGTTCGTCTACGGAGGATCCATCCTCCCCGGCCAGCACAACGGCCAGGTGCTCGACATCGTGAGCGTGTTCGAGGCCGTCGGAGCTCATGCGGTGGGCGACATCGACGACGAGGAGCTCGACGCCATCGAGCGCAACGCCTGTCCCACCGAGGGCTCGTGTGCAGGGATGTTCACGGCCAACACCATGGCGTCGATCGGGGAGGCACTGGGGATGTCGCTGCCGGGAAGCGCCTCGGCCGCCGCGGTGGACCGCCGCCGCGACGACTACAGCTACGCCAGCGGGACCGCGGTGATCGGGCTTTTGCGGGACAACATCCGGCCCCGCACCATCATGTCCAAGGGTGCCTTTGAGAACGCCATCGCGGTGACCATGGCCCTGGGCGGGTCGACCAACGCAGTTCTGCACTTGCTGGCCATCGCCTGGGAGGCCGGGGTGGAACTGGAGCTCGACGACTTCAACAAGGTGGCGGCCCGGGTTCCCCATCTGGCCGACACCAAACCCCACGGCAAATATCACATGGCCGACATCGACCGCATCGGCGGCGTTCCGGTGGTGATGCAGATGCTGTTGGACGAAGGGCTGCTGCACGGCGACGAGATCACCGTGACCGGCAAGACCATGGCCGAGAACCTGGCCCTGCTAGACCCGCCCGGCCCCGATGGAGACGTGATCCACGGGTTGGACGATCCGCTCCACGACATCGGCGGCATAGCCGTGCTCACCGGTTCGCTAGCGCCCAATGGGGCAGTGTTGAAGGTGGCGGGCATCGACTTCGACCACTTCGAGGGCCGGGCCCGGGTTTTCGACGGGGAGGACGCGGCCATGGACGCGGTGCTGAACAGGCGCATCGAAGCTGGCGACATCGTGGTGATCCGCTATGAGGGGCCCAAGGGCGGCCCCGGCATGAGGGAGATGCTGGCCATCACCGGTGCGATGAAGGGCGCGGGCCGCGGAGGAGACGCCGCGCTGGTTACCGACGGCCGGTTCTCGGGGGGCACCCACGGTTTCTGCGTAGGCCATGTGGCCCCCGAGGCCACCGAGGGCGGGCCAATTGCGCTCATTGCCGAGGGCGACACCATCCGCATCGACGTGCGGGACCACTCCATCGACCTATTGGTGGACGAGGCCACCCTGGCCGAACGCCGGGCCAACTGGAAGCCGCCCGAGCCCCGCTACACCAAGGGCGTACTGGCCAAATACGCCCGCTTGGCCCAAGGGGCGGAAAAAGGCGCCATCACCGAGGCCTAGCCGAGCCCCCTAGGGATCGGGGTTCGACCAGGCGCCGGTGGCGTCGTCAAAGGCGCGGGCCGCGGCGGTCATCCACTCCAACCGGCCTTGGCGGGCGCCGGTGGACGACACCGCGATCATCTCAGTACCGATGTCCAGCGCCGCGCCGGCCGGCACCGGGAATGGTGGCCGGGGAGCGATGGCCAGGTCCAACTCGAGCAGGGCCTCTACTGCCTGGTTGCGGTCCTCGACCGAATCCCCGTAGAACGCCGGATCCAGCACCTGGGCCCATTTGTCGGCGCCCATCACCACTACGTCGTATCCCTGGGCGATGTCGACGAGGAGCTGGTGATCGGTCACCACCACCTCCAGGCCATCGATTTCGGCCACTGACGTCTCCAGTACGGCGATGCGATCATCGAATGAGGGCCGCTCCACCGACTCCTTGCCCAGCGCCACCCGCGACACCGTCAAGTCCACCCGGTCGAGCCCCCGCTGGTCCCTGGCCGCCTCGGCGATGGCCAGATGACCGATGGTGGGCGGGTTGAACGAGCCGGGGTACACCCCTAATCGTCTTGTCACAGGCAGGCCCTAGCGTTCATACTGGTGGCATCCTATGAAGCGCCATCCCCACACTGGAGCGATTCTCGTAGTACGCCTATAGCGCACGGTCCCGGCCGACCCGGAGACCGAGCGCTTCCGACCTCCCACACCGGGAGGTCTTTCCTTTTAGGACAAGCCCGAGAGGTTGATCCGAACATGAATATGAACGGCGGACAAGCCCTTATGAAGGCCCTTGAGAACGAGGGCGTGGACATCTTGTTCGGGCTGCCCGGCGGGGCCATCCTGCCGGTGTACGACCCGCTGATCGACTCGTCCATCCGCCACGTGCTGGTGCGCCACGAGCAGGGCGCCGGGCACATGGCCGAAGGGTACGCCCACGCCACCGGCCGCCCCGGCGTGGCCATGGTCACCTCGGGACCGGCGGCCACCAACATCGTCACCCCGCTGTGCGATGCCTATATGGACTCCATCCCCATGGTGGTGGTCACCGGCCAGGTGCCCTACGCGGCCATCGGCACCGACGCCTTCCAGGAGTGCGACACCACCGGCATCACCATGTCGGTGACCAAGCACAACTACCTGGTGACCGAAGCGGCCGACATACCCCAGGTGATCCACGACGCCTTCTACATCGCCACCACCGGCCGTCCCGGCCCGGTGCTGGTGGACATCCCCAAAGACATCGTCGACCCCAACAACCCCCGCTCGGCGATGGAGTGGTACACCCCCGACAGCCACGACCTGCCCGGCTACCTCCCCAACCAGGCGGGTGATGCCGAGCTGATACGCCAAGCGGCCAAGCTCATCTGCGAGGCTGAGCGCCCGGTTCTCTACACCGGGGGCGGCATCTTGAAGTCCCGGGGGGCGGAAGCCCTCTTGGAGCTGGCCGAAATGACCGGCATCCACGTGGTCACCACGCTGATGAACCGGGGAGGCTTCCCCGACGACCACCCGCTGTGTTTGGGCATGCCCGGCATGCACGGGAACTACACCGCGGTCACCGCCATGCAGGAGGCCGACCTGCTTATCGCGCTGGGGGCCCGCTTCGACGACCGGGTGACCGGGAAGGTGGGCGAGTTCGCCCCCCTGGCCAAGATCGTCCACGTGGACATCGACAGCGCCGAGCTGGGCAAGGTGCGCCGCCCGGACGTGGCCATCCAGGGCGACTGCCGGGTGGTCATTGAGGAGTTGGTGAAGGCGCTGAAGGAGATGGGGGGCAGCGAGGCGCAGCCCGACCGCAACCAGTGGCGGTCCCGGATCAGCGGATGGCAGGAGCGGTTCCCGTTGACCTATGAGCAGTCGAAGGGCGACGAGTTGCTGAAGCCCCAGTACGTGCTGGAGCAGCTAAGGGACTCCACCCCCTCCGACACCATCGTGGCCTCGGGAGTGGGCCAGCATCAGATGTGGACCAGCCAGTACTGGAAGTTCAACCACCCCTACACGTGGGTGAACTCGGGCGGCCTGGGCACAATGGGGTTCGCCATCCCCGCCGCCATCGGGGCCAAGGCGGGTCGGCCCGACCGCATGGTGTGGGCAGTGGACGGCGACGGATGCTTCCAGATGACCGCCCAAGAGCTGGTCACCGCGGCCACCGAGGGATTCCCCATCAAGGTGGCCCTCATCAACAACGCTTATCTGGGAATGGTCCGCCAGTGGCAGGAGATGTTCTACGAGGAGCGCTATTCCGAGGTGTATCTCACCCGCGACGTGCCCGACTACAAGATGTGGGCCGAGGCGCTGGGCTGCGTCGGGCTTCGGGTGGAGTCGCCCGAGGAGGTCGGCCCGGCCATCGCCCAAGCCAATGAGATCAACGATCAGCCGGTGGTGGTGGAGTTCCGCTGTGAAGCTGAGGAGAACGTCTTTCCCATGGTCCCGGCCGGGATGTCCAACAGCGACGTGGTGGTGGACCCCTCTCAGCGGGACCAGCCCCGATGAGCGCCGCCGACGGCGGGGGCACCACCACGCTGGTGGTGCGAGTGGAGAACAAAGCCGGCGTGCTGGCCCGGGTGGCCGGACTCTTCGCCCGCCGGGGGTTCAACATCGAATCGCTGGCCGTGGCCCCCACCGACGACGAGCGGTTCAGCCGCCTCACCATCGTGGTGGGGGTGGACGCCGCCCCCATGGAGCAGGTAGTAAAGCAGCTCGACAAGCTGGTCAACGTGGTGGACATCCGGGAGCTGAATCCTGCCGCCAGCGTGGAGCGGGAGCTGATGATGGTCACCGTGAGGGCCGATCCAGAGATCCGGGGCCAGATCTTGGACCTGGTACGGATATTCCAGGCCACCGTGTTGAATGTGGGCTACGACGAGATCATGGTGTCGCTTACCGGATCGCCCAGCCGAGTGGATGACTTCGAAGACCTTCTGCGACCCTATGGGATCGTGGATGTGCAGCGCACCGGCAAGGTGGCCCTGCCCAAGCTGGTCAAAGCCGCCCCCGACCCCCTGGCCCCCTGATCAGAACGAGATCGAAAGCCAATACCGACTGTAAGGACAACCAATGGCAACCGTGTTGTATGAGAAAGACGTCGACCGCTCCCACATCGTCGACCGCAAGGTGGCGATCTTGGGGTACGGGTCGCAAGGCCACGCCCACGCCCTGAACCTGAAGGAGTCGGGGATCGACGTTCGGGTCGGGCTGCGGGACGGCTCGTCGTCGGCCGCCAAGGCCGCCGAGGCCGGCCTGCGGGTGATGTCGATGGCCGAGGCGTCGGCCGAAGCCGACATCATCATGCTGCTGTTGCCCGATACCGAGCAGTCCGACATCTACCAGGTCCACATCGAGCCCCACCTCCAAGCGGGCGATGCCCTGTTCTTCGCCCACGGCTTCAACGTGCGGTTCGACCTTATTTCGGCCCCCGAGGGCGTGGACGTGGCCATGGTGGCCCCCAAGGGACCTGGACACCTGGTGCGGCGCACCTATGTGGAGGGCGGCGGCGTGCCGTGTCTGATCGCGGTGGGCCAGGATGCCACGGGCAGCGCCCGAGAGCTGGCTCTGGCCTACGCCGACGCCATCGGCGGGGCCCGGGCCGGGGTGATCGAGACCACCTTCGCCGAGGAGTGCGAGACCGACCTGTTCGGCGAGCAGGTGGTGCTGTGCGGCGGGCTCACCTCGCTGGTGACCGCGGCGTTCGAGACCCTGTGTGAGGCCGGATACCAGCCCGAGGTGGCCTACTTCGAGTGCCTCCACGAGCTGAAGCTCATCGTCGACCTCATGTACGAGGAGGGAATCGGCGGGATGCGCTACTCCATCTCCGACACCGCCGAGTACGGCGACCTGAGCCGGGGAGACCGCATCATCAACCAGGACACCCGGGCCGAGATGAAGAGGATCCTGAGTGAGATCCAGAACGGATCATTTGCCAATGAGTGGATGAGCGAGAGCCGCAGTGGCCGGCCCAACTTCCTGCGCCTGGAAGCCGAGGGCCAAGAGCACCCCATCGAACAGGTAGGGGCGGAGCTGCGAGCCATGATGCCGTGGATCTCCGAGGGTCGCCAGAGCGTCCAGGCAGTATCCGGGGGCCAAGGGAAGGATTAGTTCCCGGGCCCGCCTTCGATAGCTGCCAAACGGCAGCAATTCATTAGTATCTATCCGGCAACTCCGGAAGGAAGAGAGAAGAGCCGTGAGCGAAAACTGGGGTTTCGAGACCAAGCAGATCCACTCTGGGCAGGAGCCCGATCCAGCCACCGGATCGCGGGCTGTGCCCATCTACCAGACCACCTCCTATGTGTTCCGCGACACCGAGCACGCTGCCGCCCTGTTCGGGCTGGCCGAGGTGGGCAACATCTACACCCGGATCATGAATCCCACCCAGATGGTGCTGGAGGCCCGGCTCTCCGCGCTGGAAGGTGGCACTGAGACCGCCATCGGGATCCCCGGAGCGCTGGCCATGGCCTCGGGACAGGCCGCGGAGACGCTGGCCATCTTGAACCTGGCCGAGTCGGGCGACCACGTTGTCTCCTCCGCCTCGCTGTACGGCGGCACCTACAACCTGCTGCACTACACCCTGCCCAAGATGGGCATCGAGGTGTCGTTCATCGAAGACCCCGACGACCTGGGCGCCTGGAAGAACGCCATCCAGGAGAACACCAAGGTGCTGTACGCCGAGACCATCGGCAACCCCAAGAACGACTGCCTCGACATCGAGGGCGTCGCCGCGGTGGGCCATGCCGAGGGCATCCCGCTGATGGTGGACAACACGGTGCCGTCTCCCTATCTGATCCGCCCGCTGGAGCACGGGGCCGACATCGTGGTCCACTCCATGACCAAGTTCATCGGCGGCCACGGCAACTCAATCGGCGGGGTCATCATCGACGGCGGCACCTTCGACTACGGGGCCAGCGGCCGATTCCCCAATTTCACCGAGCCCGACCCCAGCTACCACGGCCTGGCCTTCTGGCCGGCTTTGGGCAACGGCTCCTTCATCATCAAAGCCCGGGTTCAGCTGCTTCGGGACATTGGCGCGGCCATCTCCCCGCAGAACGCCTTCTACTTCCTCCAGGGTTTGGAGACGCTCAGCCTGCGCATGGAGCGGCACTGCTCCAACGCTCAGACGGTGTCGGAGTACCTTGAGGGCCACGACCAAGTGGAGTCGGTGCAGTTCGGTGGTCTCTCTTCGAGTCCCTGGCACGAGCGGATGAACCACTACACCGACGGCAAGGGCTACGGCTCGGTGCCCGCCTTCCACATCAAGGGCGGGCGCGACGCCGGCGAGAAGTTCGTGAACGCGCTCACCCTGCACAGCCATGTGGCCAACATCGGCGACGTGCGCAGTCTGGTGATCCACCCGGCCTCCACCACCCACTCCCAGCTCACCGAAGAGGAGCAGGTGAGCACCGGTGTGTATCCCGGCCTGGTGCGGCTGTCGGTTGGCTTGGAGTCGGTGGACGACATCATCGCCGACCTGGAGCAGGGCTTCGCCGCGGCCCGAGCCTGAACCTGCTGCCCGCGCGGCGGCAGCGACGTGCGACGATAAAGGGGTGCGGCTCGCCCGCTTCTTCAAGATTGCAACCGCGTCCGTCGCGCTGACGGTGGCGCTGGCCTTGGTGGTCGCGGGCTGCAAGACCCCGGATCTCCGGGGGCCGGTGGTGTCATCGCCTGAGTTGGCCACCCCTACCCCCACCCCGCAGGCCGTGGACACGGTGGTCCCGGGGCCGACAGTTCCACCGACACGCACCGGGGTCAGCGATGAGGTGATCCGGATCGGAGTGATCGCCGACGCCAGTTCAGGCAACGCGGTGACCAACGGCAGCGAGTCGGCGTGGCTGGCGATGCGGGCCTGGGCCCAGGCGGTGAACAGCACCGGCGGCCTTGGCGGGCGGGATGTGGAGGTTGTGCTCTTCGACGCCAACGTGTACGACCACCGGGCCGCTATTCAGAAGGCCTGCGAGAGCGACATCTTCGCCCTGGTGGGGTCTTACGCGTTGTTCGACGGTGACGGGGTTGACATCTTGAATGATGAGTCCTGCCGACTGCCCGATTTCCCAGCCGCAGCTCTGAGCCCAGACCGGCGGGCGTCGCCAGTGACGTTCGTCTCCAATCCAACCTCCAACACTGTGGGGCAGGCCGGCCCGGCCCAGTACTTGAGCGAGCGTCTTCCGCTGGCTGCGGGGGCAGTGGGCACGGTGGTTCTGGACCTTCCGGTGGCCTTCTACCAGGCGCAACGGGATATAGAGGCAGCCACGGCGGGAGGATTCAACTTCTCCTTTGAGGCGACCGCCGACGTGGCCGGCGAGGACTACGACGCGATGGTCTCCGCCATGCTGGAAGCCGGGGTTCTGGGCATCACCTGGTCGGCGGACAGCCGTCGGCTGATGGAATTGCTCGAAGCCCGAGCCAACCTCTTCGCCCAACTGCCCACCTTTGAGTTCCCAGAGCCTGTGGAGGATCCCACCGCGGCACCTGACGAGACCCCTGCCGGGACGGACGGGGTGGGTTCTGGGCAAGAGCTCGCTGACGATACCCAAGGGGGGTCCCAAGATGAGGGAGCGGTTGAAGAGGAGCCCGCGGATGGGCTGACCTTCGTCCTTTGCGGCGCAGACTGCTACACCCAGAGTTGGGTAGGCGAAGTGGCCGAATTGGGATCGGACCTCTGGGTGAGCATCGGGATGCTGCCCTTTGAGGAACCGGGCGACAACGTCGAATTAGTGAGATATGTGCTCTTTTTGAGAGAAGAAGTAGACGAAGAGGCCGAAGTGGACTTGATCGGCCTGTCGAGTTGGGCATCCGCGCTGCTGTTCGAGGAGGCGGTCAATCGGGCGATGTTTACCAGTGGAGGGGGGCTGAGCCGAGAGCAGGTGATCGAGTCGGCGCGCACCATCACCGAATGGGATGGTCGGGGCCTGCACGGACCGACCAACCCCGCCGAGGGAATCCCGTCGTCGTGCTTCCTCCTAATGAGCCCCACTCCCAGCGGTTGGATCCGCCGCCATCCCGCCACCCAGGGCACCATGGACTGCGACCCCGACAACCTGGTAGAGCTCGTCGAGTCGGCCACCCTGGGCATCGACCCCAGCCGATCTGATTCGGCGGCCTCGTCGTAGGGGCTGCGGACTCGCCTCTGGTTTTGACCGAGATCAGTTCCCGCTGACGAAATTGCTGGTCTCGGAGTCCCAGAAGAGCCGAACGAGTGGTGCGTTGTCGGCGCTGTACTTGCCGTCGCCGAGCGAGGCGGAGGTGGTGCCGGTGAGGTCGAATGATCCCAGTCCTCGGGCCGCCTCGAGGAACGAATCCTGGGTGAGCACCGGCCCCGCGGCAGTGGCGATTGCGACGAAGAGATCAACGCCGCGACACGCCCGGATTGTGGCGGGGAGGTTGTTGGGCCTCGGGCTGGGAACATTGACGTTCACCAGGTTTCCGCTGCGGGATTCGTAGTTCTCGACGCACTCTGCCACGCCAGCCACACCGGCGTTGTAAAGGTCCTGGAGTGTTGGGACGCCGTATGCATATAGGTCGACTTGGCCCGGGTCGTAGCCGAGGTCGATGTAGCCGGCGCGGGCGATCGAGTCGGTGATGACCACCAGATCACTTCCAGCCCGCTCTACCGCTCCAGTCGCTCCATAGCCAGCAGTGTTGAAGGCCAAGATGGCGTCGGCACCATCGGCTTCGGCGCGTTCGATCCAGACGTCGGCTTCTGCCTCCCCGGCCGGGAGGTCACCGGGGGGAGCAGTTCCGTGCACCGCCCGGGTCACGATGCCGCCAGCGGCTTCAACCAATTCCTGCACTGGCTCAAGCAAGGTTTGGTCATCAGACGACGCATGAATCTGGATCTTCTTACCGTCGATCAGCCCATCGGCGGCAGCGGCGTTGACGAGGCCGGAGATCTTCTCTATGAGGCCTGATTGCGCCGTAAAGAGCAGCCCGCCGCTTCGCTCAACTACGTCGGGAGCCATATCCGCCGTGTTCACGGCCAGGAACTCATACATCTCGGTATAACAGAGCACTCCGTCCCAGAGGACGAAGCCCACAAACGCAAAGACCTCCTCATCTTCGGTGAAATGCACGCATACCGCCTCGATGGCGGCGTCATCGACCGGTGAGTAGCTCCCGAATACCGGAGCCAGAAGTCGCCCATTGACACCTCCGGCATCATTGGCCCTGTCGATCGCAGCCTTCCACTGGGCCTCAATATCGCCGCTGTCGATCCCGAATTCGCTGGCGTCGACGAACCCGACGCCGATCTTGATCTCGGTCTCGGTGACCCCGCGGAACGATGCGGTGAGCACGACCGGTTCGGGCTCGGGCTCCTCGGGGGCTGCATCTTCAGGTGCGGTCTCTTCAGGCCCAGCCTCTTCCGGTTCCGCGGGTTCGGGCTCGCCCTCCTCGGGTTCTGTGGCATGAAGCTCGGCACCGGTTTCGGCTTCAGCCGGTTCAGCGTCTTGGGCATCGGGTGCCTCGGGCTCAGCTTCCTCGGTGCTTACCGATGGGGCATCGCCCCCCGACTCGTCATCGTCGTTGCCTCCGCAAGCTGTTGCCACCAGCGCCAATACCAAAAGCAGAGCCAGGATCCATCGGCGCATCTTCGTTTCCTCCCGAGATTTTCTGAGAGAAGGGTAGTCAGCTAGAGCCCGGCAGGGCGGGTGCCGATGACGCCCTTGGCCTCCAATTCGCCCAACTCGTCGTCGGTCAGCCCCACCTCGCTGGCCAGCACCTCGTGATTGTGCTGTCCGAGGGTGGGGGCCGGGGTCTTGGTCCAGGGGCCGGGTGATGTTTCGAACCGAAACGGGAGGCTGGCGCAGGAGACCTCGCCGCACACAGGGTGGTCTATGGGCTCGATGAACGAGCGGGTTCGAAGTTGGGGGTGGTCGCCGATCTCGGCAGGCAGCACCACCACGCTGGCCGGGACTCCCGCGGCGAGCAGTTGCTCTACCGCGTCGGCGTCGGTCTGGGGGGCGATCCATTCGCCGAGCCCGGCATCGATAGCGTCGGCAGCAGCCCGCCGTTTGTCGGCTGTGTCGTAGTCGGTCCAGTCGGAGCGGCCGAGCAATTCGCAGAGAGCCTTCCATTGCGAATCGTCGGCTACCGCCACGGCTACCCAGCGCTCGAAGCCGGCCGCGGGATATACCCCCTGGGGTGCGGCCCGCGGTCCCCGATTGCCCTCTCGGGGGAGCTGGCGGCCGAGGGCCGAGTACTCCACCAACTGCTCGGATGCGGCATTGAGGGCGGCGGCCACCATGGTGACCTCTACCAGACGGCCCTGACCGGTGCGGTCTCGCTCCTCGAGGGCGGTGAGAGTGGCGAACACCGCGTGCATGCCGGCCAGCGGATCGCACGGTCCCCGGGGAATTTGGGGATCCTCGTCGGGATAGCCGGTGATGTTGGCCATTCCGGTGAGCTGTTCCATGGTCTGGGCGAACCCGGTGTTGTTGCGCCAGGCGCCGCTGAGGCCGAAGGCGGGCATCCGGGTCATGATCAGCCTCGGGTTGAGGGCCGACAGCCGTTCCCAGGTGAGTCCGAAGCCTTCCATCACCCGGGGTGTGAAGTTCTCGATCACCACATCGGCGTCGGCGATTAGCCGCTCGGCGATTTCCACCCCTTCGGGGGACCGGAGGTCGAGGGTGACGTCTCGCTTGTTGGTGTTGGCCCCGTGGAAGACCATGCCCCATTCCCACCACTGGTCTTCCGACGGCGGTTGGGTGGAGGCGAAGCGCATGCCGTCGGCCCGCTGGACCGACTCGATCTTGACCACGTCAGCGCCAAGCAGCGCCAGAGAGTGGCTGGCGATGGGTCCGGCCCACCAGGCGGTGAAGTCGATCACCCGCACGCCGGCCAGGGGGAGGGCGGCGGGTTCGCCGCGGTTGGTCTGGGGGGTTCGGGCCTCGATCTGTCCGGTGTGCTCACCCGCCGCCGGGACCGGTTCGAATGGCCGGGGATCGGCACCGTGCAGCTGGTAGGGGACGGTGGGTTGGGTGAAGCCGCCCGAGGGATTGGTGGTGAAGGCATCCCGCCCGGAGAACGCCTCCAAAGTGGGTACGGATGCCCCGGTGCCGATGGGGGCTACCGGGATGCGACGAGCTGAGGCTTCGGCGATCACCTCGGCGGTGGTCCGCTGGGTGGTCCAGGCGTGCATGGCGGCTCGGAATTCGTCTCGTCGCTTCCAGCGGCCGCCGTAGCCGCACATCTCCTCATCCTCGAGCCAATCGGAGCGACCGATCATGACCAAGAAGTCCAAGAACTGCTGGCGGGCCACCGTGCAGAAGCCCACGTGGCCATCGGCGGTGGGTTCGATGGAGGGCAGTTCCACGTTGCGACCGGGGCGCTGGGGTTCGGTGTCGCCACTCAACTCGGCTGCTATCCATGCGTAGGTATTCATGGTCATGACCATGGTCTCGAACATGGACACGTCCACGTGGTCGCCCTGGCCGCTGCGACCGGCGGCTCGGGCCGCGGCCAGCGCTCCCACTCCGGCGTAGATCGCTGCGGTCCACTCGCCGATGGCCCCTCCGGCCTGCACCGGTGGCCGCTCAGGGTTGCCGCGCTTGCCGATGCCGCCGCACTCGGCCTGGAGGGTGAACTCTGTGGCCGGCCTTTGGGCGTAGGGTCCAGTGCGTCCCCATGGGGAGATCGTCACTAGCACCAGCGCGGGGTTAGCCGTTCGTGCCGAGTCGATGATGGCCGGGGGCAGTCCCTGATCGGTGGTGTCGATGAGGATGTCGGCGCTGGCCAGCAGCTCGGCGATTTCCGGGTCGCTTGGATCGCCAATCACCGAACGCTTGGAAGTGTTCAGAAACTGAAATAGCGGCCCGTCCTTGTCGCCCAGCTCGGCACCCGACGCCGACCACCGGCGCATGGACTCGCCGCCAACGGGCTCCACCTTGATTACGTCGGCTCCGGCGTCGGCCAACAGTTTTCCGGCATAGGGGCCCGAGATGCCACCGCCTATCTCGACCACTCGCAGGTGCTGGAGGATCATCGGACGTGGGGGCCTTTGGCGAGAGGCATCGACCGGCAGGTTACTCAGCGAGGGCAACACGCACCCATGCCAGCAGGTGGGGTGCTGGGGAACACCCCACTACTATTCGGGCTGCTTCGACCGGTCGGGTAGCCGACAAGAAGAATCAAAGGAGTTGCTATGGCCACGGTGCCGCTGCACGAGGAAATCGAGCCGCTTAAGGACTTGGTGCCACTGGGGGTTATCAATGCGGAAGTCTTGCCTGAATTGCGGAACACACCGCTAGGGGAGCCTCCCGAGCTCAGCGACGCGGTGGAGCGCACCGACCATGTGGTGGACGAGGCCAACGGCGTAGTGGTGCGGGTGCATCGGGCGGTGGGCCAGGAAGGGGCGGTGCCGTGCGTGTACTCGATCCACGGCGGGGGCTACATCCTGGGCAGCTATGAGATGGACGACGCCAAGTTCGACCGTTGGTGTCAGGAGTACGGCATCGTCGGAGTGTCAGTGGAGTACCGGCTGTCGCCGGAAACGCCGTATCCCGGTCCGTTGGAGGACTGCTATGCCGGTTTGAAGTGGACATTCGACAATGCAGCGGAGTTGGGCATCGACCCTGACAAGATCGGCATCACCGGGGTCAGCGCCGGGGGAGGCCTGTGCGCCGCGCTGGCGTTGCTGGCCCGGGATCGGGCCGAGGTTCCGTTGCAGTTCCAGCTGTTGGACTGTCCCATGATCGATGACCGGCAGATCACCCCTTCGAGCCAGCTTGACGATTTGCTGATCTGGAGCCGGGAGTCCAATGCCTTTGGCTGGCAGAGCTATCTCGGCGATCTCTACGGCTCTGAAGATGTGCCGTACACCGCGGCGGCCGCTCGAGCTGAGGATCTATCGGGCCTGCCCGATGCCTACGTCTGCATCGGCGGGGCCGACGGATTCCGCGACGAAGACATCACCTACGCCATGCGCTTGTACGGCGCCGGTGTGCCCACCGAACTCCACGTCTACCCCGGCGCCCCCCACGGTGTGGCCATGTTCGGTCACCTCGAGATCGCCCAGCGCTATTCCGCCGACCAGGAAGACTGGCTCCGACGGCAGCTTGAGCGGCTCGGCTAGGCGCCACGTAGCTAAGGAGCATCAGAGAAGCGGATATTGAGATGGTTCTACTGGACGAGGAGATCGAGCGGCTCAAGCACACGGTTCCAACCCGTGATCTCAGCGCTGCGCTGTTGCCCGAGGTTCGGGCCAGCTTGCCAGTCCAGTTCCCCGAACTCAGCGACGCGGTGGAGCGGTCGGACCATGTGGTGGATGAAGCCAATGGAGTGGTGGTGCGGGTCCACAGGCCGGTGGGGCTGGAGGGTGTGGTTCCGTGCGTGTACTCCATCCACGGCGGGGGATACATCCGGGGTACCTACGACATGGACGACGCCAAGTTCGACCGGTGGTGTCCGACCTACGGCATCGTCGGGGTGTCGGTGGAATACCGGTTGGCCCCCGAGACGCCCTACCCCGGTCCGCTGGAGGACTGCTACGCCGGTTTGAAGTGGACATATGACAACGCTGAAGAGCTGGGCATCGACCGAGACAAGATCGGCATCACCGGGGTCAGCGCTGGGGCGGCCTGTGCGCCGCGCTGGCGTTGCTGGCCCGGGACCGAGGCGAGGTCCCGTTGCAGTTCCAACTCCTGGACTGTCCCATGATCGACGACCGCCAGATCACCCCGTCCAGCCAGGATGAAGACCTGGTGATCTGGAACAAAGCGTCAAACGCATTCGGCTGGCAAAGCTACCTCGGCGATCTCTACGGAACCGACAACGTCCCCTATACCGCAGCCGCCGCCCGAGCCGAGGACCTATCCGGCCTCCCCGAGGCCTACGTCTGCGTCGGAGGCGCCGACGGCTTCAGAGACGAGAACATCGTCTACGCCATGCGCCTCTACGGCGCCGGCGTCCCCACCGAACTCCACGTCTACCCCGGCGCCCCCCACGGAGTAGGCCTCTTCCCCCAAACCGCCATAGCCCACCGCTACGCCACCCACCGAGAACACTGGCTACGCCGCCAACTTGAGCGGCTTGGCTGAGGGCGGTTCAGGCTGTGTCCGACTAGGACCTATTCGATTTCAAGGATCGAAGGCTGCCTCAGCAGATCGGCGACTTTCACATTTGGTGCTGGCAGACCATCAAGATGGTCCCCAAGTTCTTCCCATGCCTCATGGCTTAAGGCAATCATGCGACTGTCGTCCGAAACGCAAGTTGCCTCTGGTTCTTTGGCCATCAGAAGAGGTTGCCAGATCCAGGGGATAAGGGCTTGACGACTTTCAAGACGAACTTGCTGGCTAAAGGGGCCTTGACATCTGAGGCGGCCTCACCGATTGGGGCCGGTGTCAGAGGCTGCTGGACTCTTGCCCCGTAAGCGAGCCACTAGATCCTCTGCAATCGGCTGGCCAATCTCTGAAATCAAGAATCTGGCAGCGCGACCTGCCGGACAAATGCCCAGATAACAGACCCAATGGCCACTGGCGTTGCCAGTAGGGGGAGTGTAGAACTACACGGGAAAAATTATCTGGTTGAAATTTCCAATCCGTGCCCGTATCCTCTTCTCTGCTATGGGCAATTGACAGCAGGGCGCCATCAAGTGAAGGAGGCAGCCATGGCAGATGATGGAGACAAGCGCACGTACCCCCGGCTTCCGGCGAAAAACTGGTGGACTCTACGCGATCAGTTCAAGAAGACCATGCCGAGCAAAGTCGACGCTGACTATCTGCAGTCTGTCCTAGGTGTAATGCCCATGGACCTTGTTGACGGTTCGGGTCCTTTGATGGGTTGAGCCTCCGTGGCAGTGTGGGTCTGTTGTGATCCCGGACTGCGAACGGAGGCTCAGTGAACGACAGTAGTGCAGCGACAGCTCGGAGG
>JAJEIJ010000007.1:0-25633 GCA_022827725.1 Acidimicrobiia bacterium | reverse complement strand
CACGTACTCGGCCTCGCTGATCTCGGCGATGGCGTCGGCCACGCACCGGGCGTCTCCCGTCACCGAGACCCCCACCAGGGCTTGATAGCCCAATCCCAGCGCCACCGGGTCGGTCACCGCCACCACCTGGATGACCCCCCGCTCGATAAGCCGGTTGACCCGCTGGCGGGTGGCGGCCTGCGAGAGCCCGACCAGCGGTGCGAGCTGCGCGTGGGGCAGGCGGCCGTCGATTTGCAGCTCGCGGATGATGGCCTTGTCGGTTTCGTCGAGGTCGAATACCGCGGTCATCGGTTGAACCGTCCTTGGGCTTCGGTGAGTGCGGTTCGCAGTGTTTGGTTGATGCGGTCGAACTCGTCGGGTCCGGCAATCAGCGGCGGGGAGAGCTGGATCACCGGCTCGCCCCGGTCGTCGGCTCGGCAGATCAAGCCCAAGTCGAGGAGGCGGTTGGTGAGAAAGCCCCGCAACAGCGATTCGGATTCCTCTTCGGTGAACGATTCCTTGGTGTCACGGTCCTTCACCAGCTCGATGCCGTAGAAGTAGCCCATGCCCCGGACTTCCCCCACGATGGGAAGATCGCACAGGTCTTCCAGGGCGGACCGGAAGGCGGCTTCGTTGGCCATCACATGGTCGAGGAGTTGCTCTTTCTCGAATACGTCGAGGTTGGCCATGGCCACCGCGCAGCTCACTGGATGCCCGGCGAATGTGAACCCGTGCAGAAACGACTCGTCGGTGCCCACGAACGGCTCGGCCAATCGGTCGCTGGCGATCATGGCCCCCATCGGCGCGTAGCCCGACGTCAGCCCTTTGGCACAGGTGATGATGTCGGGGATGTAGTTGAGCCGCTCCGAGCCGAACATGCTGCCCAGTCGGCCGAAAGCGCAGATGACCTCATCAGACACCAGCAGCACCCCGTAGCGGTCGCAGATCTGGCGGAGTCGGGCGAAGTAGCCGTCGGGCGGCACGATGCAGCCTCCCGAGTTTTGCACCGGCTCGATAAACACCGCGGCCACCGTCTCGGGACCGGCCCGCAAAATGGCCTGCTCGATGTCGTCGGCACAGGCCAGCGTGCAGGCGTCGAAGCCCGCGCACATCTGGCAGCGGTAGCGGTTGGTGTTGGCGGCATGGGTCACGCCGGGCACCAGCGGCTCGAAGGGCTCGCGTATCGACTTCAGCCCGGTGATCGACAGCGCTCCCAAAGACGTGCCGTGATAGGAGAGGTCGCGGCTGACCACCTTGTGGCGCTCGGGCTGGCCGATCACCTTGAAGTACTGGCGGGCCAGTTTCCAGGCCGACTCCACCGCCTCCGAGCCACCGCTGGTGAAGAACACCCGGTTGAGGTCTCCGGGCGTGAACGACGCCAGACGAGCGGCCAGCTCCACTGCTCTGGGATGGGCGTAGGTCCAGATCGGGAAGTAGCCGAGCTGCGATGCCTGCCGTCCGGCGGCCTCGGCCAACTCCTCGCGCCCGTGGCCCACTTGGGACACAAACAGGCCGGCCAAGCCGTCGAGGTATTGGTTGCCTTTGGCATCCCACACGTAGCAGCCGTCGCCCCGCTCCATGATGCGCATGCGGTCGACCGCGCTGCCGAGGCTGCTGAAGTGGCCCCACAAGTGGCGGTCGGCCAACGCGACCAAATCGTCGTGCTGCATCGGTATTGCACTCTACTCCAGCTGGTGATTACCGATTTAACACCAGAAAGGCCATTAGCGCAACCGATTCGGTTGTGATTTTCGATTCGACAACTAGTTTTTGCCAAAACAGGGGCTTGATTGTGCGGGTTTGGTGCTGCAATATGAGCAAAGCAACAAAGAGGACCGGGGGTAGCGGCATCATGCTGACGGACAACTACATCAACGGGAGTTTTCAGCCGGCGATTGAGGGGGCGACCGATGAGGTGGTGAATCCGGCCACCGGGAAGGTGATAGGCGAGGTGGCGTCCAGCTCGGCGGCCGATGTTGACGCCGCGGTCCAGGCGGCGGCCACAGCCTTCCCGAAGTGGTCGGCCAAGACTCCCCGGGAGCGCAGCGAGATCCTCCACAAGGCGGCCGACATCGTTGAGGAGAACGTGGCTGAGCTGTCCGAGCTCGAGTGCGAGAACGTGGGCAAGCCGGTGTCGATCATCGAATTCGAGATGGACCAGCTGTGCGACAACTGGCGGTTCTTCGCCTCCGCGGGGCGCTTCCTCGACGGCAAGGCCGCTGGCGAATACCTTGAGGGCTACACCTCGATGGTGCGCCGCGACCCCATCGGGGTGGTGGGCTCCATCGCCCCGTGGAACTACCCGCTGTTCATGGCGACATGGAAGCTCGGCCCGCCGCTGGCGGTCGGCAACACGGTGGTTCTTAAGCCCTCCGAGCTCACCCCCTACACCACGCTGCGGCTGGCTGAATTGCTCCAAGACGTGCTTCCTCCCGGGGTCTTCAACGTGGTGTGCGGCCAGGGCCAAGCCGCCGGGGTGCCGCTGGTGCAGCACCCCGATGTGGCCATGGTGTCGCTCACCGGTTCGGTGGCCGCCGGCAAGTCGGTGGCCCAGGAGGCGTCGGACTCGCTCAAACGAGTGCATCTCGAACTGGGCGGAAAAGCGCCGGTGATCGTGTTCGACGACGCCGACGTCGAAGCCGTGGTGGCCAACCTGCGCGACAACAGCTTCTACAACACCGGCCAAGACTGCACCGCTCCTTGCCGGGTGATCGCCGGGGCCAAGGTGCACGACGACTTTGTGGCCCAGCTCACCGATGCCGCCGGCTCCGTGGTCACCGGTGACCCCACCGATGAGGACACCGAGATGGGCCCTTTGGTGTCCGATGTGCAACTGGGCCGGGTGTCGGGATACGTCGAGCGGGCGGCCGAAGCCGGTGCGGAGATCACCATCGGAGGCGGCCGGCGCGACAGCGAGGGCTACTTCTACCAGCCATCGGTGGTGGTCGGGGTGGACCAGGCGTCGGAGATCGTGCAGCGCGAGGTGTTCGGCCCGGTCATCACCGTGCAGGCGGTACCCGACGAGGAGACGGCGCTGGCCTGGGCCAACGACTGCGACTACGGGCTTGCTGCCAGCGTGTGGACCAACGACGTGGGCCGGGCCATGCGCATGGCCAAAGGGCTGCGGTTCGGCACGGTGTGGGTGAACGACCACATCCCGATCATCTCGGAGATGCCCCACGGCGGCTTCAAGCAGTCGGGCTACGGCAAGGACATGTCGCTATATGCCCTCGACCACTACACCGAGCTCAAGCACGTCATGGTGAAGCACTGAGCTCGAAGAGCTGGGCACCGCAGGCGCTGGCTGCTGCCAGGCCGGCGGTGTTCTGGTCGGATCGCGACGACGCCCCGGTCGCCACCCCGCCGCTGGCGGGAACAATCGAAGTCGATTTGGCGATCATCGGCGGCGGCTTCACCGGTCTTTGGACCGCGCTTCAGGCCTTGGAGGACGAGCCGGGACTGCGGGTGGCAGTGCTAGAGGCCGAGCACTGCGGGTTCGGGGCCAGCTCCCGCAACGGCGGCTTTTGCGACTCGTCGCTGACCCACGGGCTGGCCAACGGACTTTCTCATTGGCCGGAAGAGATCGAGACCCTGCTCAGGCTTGGCCGCGAGAACTTCTCCGGACTGGCTGACAGCCTCGAGCGTCACCGTATTGATGCCGACTTCCAACTCTGTCCCGAGATTGGGGTGGCCACCGAGCCCTGGCACATGGACGGTCTTGCCGAGGACATAGAGCACTATCGGGCCTTCGGTGAGGACGTCGACCTGCTGGATGCTGAGCAGATGCAGGCCCGGGTGCATTCCCCGACCTATCTCGGGGGGATGATCCGGCGCAATGACGTGGCCTTGGTCGACCCTGCCCGACTTGGTTGGGGACTGCGGTCAGCCGTCGAATCATTGGGGGGCGCAGTCCACGATCACACGCCGGCCAATGCCGTCTACCGCAAAGGAAGCCATCTCGAAGTTCACATTCCCAATGGACGAGTTCTGGCCGATCGCGCCGTAATGGCCACTAACGCCTATCACGGTCCGGTCAGACGTCCCCGCCGCTACACGATCCCCGTGTACGACCATGTGCTGGTTACCGAGCCGCTCTCCGCTGAACAGATGGCATCGGTGGGCTGGGCTGGTCGCGAGGGGATGGGGGATGTGTCCAACCTGTTCCACTACTACCGGCTCACTGCTGATGATCGGATTCTGTGGGGCGGCTACGACGCTACCTACCACTTCAACAACGGCGTCAGTGCTCGCCACGACCAGAGCGACGAGACGCATACTCGGCTGGCCGAGCACTTCTTTGAGACGTTCCCCCAGCTTGAAGGGCTGTCGTTCAGTCATCGCTGGGGCGGGCCCATCGGCACCACTACCCGATTTACTGCGACCTGGGGCACCGCCCACCGAGGTCGTCTGGCGTGGGTGGCGGGGTACACCGGCCTCGGGGTGGGGGCCAGTCGGTTCGGGGCCCGGGTAGCGCTGGACTTGGCGTATGGCCGACGAACCGAGCGCACCGAGCTCCAGATGGTGCGCAAGCCCCCGGTGCCGTTCCCCCCGGAGCCGGCTCGGTGGGCCGGTGTGCAGCTCACCCGCAAGGCCCTCCAGCGGTCGGATCGACGGGGCGGCAAGCGGGGTCCCTGGCTGAGGCTGCTCGACCGGTTCGGGGTGGGGTTCGATTCATGAGCGACCGCTATCGGGACCGGTCGTTTTGGCACGACACCTGCCCTGGGTCGCTTGAGCCCCGCCCAGCGCTCGATGGAGACACCGATGTCGACGTCGCCATCGTGGGAGGGGGCTACACCGGGCTGTGGACCGCCTACTACCTGCTGTCCATCGACCCATCGATTCGGGTGATGGTGATAGAGCGCGACATCGTGGGCTTTGGCGCTTCGGGCCGCAACGGCGGCTGGTGCGTGGGGGAGTTGGCCGCCGGGCCCTGGCGGCACGAGGCCGCCGCCGGCAACGACGCTGCCCGCCGCTTTCTACACGAACTGCACGATGCGGTCGACGAGGTGGGTCGAGTGGCCGAGCACGAGGGGATCGATTGCCACTACGCCAAGGGCGGCGCCGTCCGCCTAGCCCGCAACCGGGCTCACCTCGCCCGCCAGCGCGAGCAAGTTGAGCTCTTCCATGGTGCTTACGGGCTCACCGAGGAAGACATGCGGATGCTCGGCGCGGATGAGGCCCGCAGCCACTTGGCCGCCACCGGAGTGGTGGGCGGCATGTATTTTGCTCACACCGCGGCCCTCCACCCGGCCCGGTTGGTCCGAGGGCTCGGCGATGCTGTTGAGCGCTTGGGGGGCATGATCGTCGAGGGCACAGCCGCCACCGCCATCGAACCAGGTCGGGTTGCAACCGACCGAGGAGTCGTCAAAGCCGAGGCCGTGGTACGAGCCCTTGAGGGCTACACCGGAACGCTGGAGGGAAATCGTCGCTCCCTGGCTCCGCTGTACTCGCTGATGGTGGCCACCGAGCCCATCGACGACGCGCTTTGGGACGACATCGGATTGAGCCGCCGGCAGACGTTTACCGACGACCGGTTCATGGTCATCTACGGACAGCGCACCGCCGACGGCCGGATCGCGTTCGGAGGACGGGGAGCGCCCTACAACTACGGCTCAAGAATCGTGAGCTCGGTGGAGCAGAGATCGCGCACCCACGAAAAGATCAGAGAGACGCTGGTCGAGCTGCTGCCCATGCTCTCGGATGTGGCCATCACCCACCGTTGGGGCGGGGTGCTCGGTGTGCCCCGCGACTGGTTCCCATCGGTCGGCTTAGACCGGGACCGCGGCATGGCCTGGGGCGGTGGCTATGTGGGCGAAGGGGTGGCGGCTGCCAATATGGCTGGGCGGACCCTGGCCGAGCTGATCACCGAAACCGACTCCCCCCGCATCGACCTGCCCTGGGTGGGACACCAGTCGCGGCGATGGGAGCCCGAGCCGCTCCGCTGGCTGGGTATCAACGGAGCCCTAGGGATCATGGGCATCGCCGACCGATCGGAGGCCATAACCGGCCGCAAGTCCCGCCTCGCCCGGCTGATGCAGCGGGTCTTGAGTTAAGCAGTACGGGAATGAGGCGTCAGTTGGTGCCCTCGGGGGGAGAGCAGGCCAAGTCGTAGGTTTCTGCCGCGACGGCCAGTATCTCGTCCCGGTCAGCTTCCAGGATGAAGCCATTGGTGATGGTCTGGTCGAGAGACTGGGTGAACGCCGCGAGGTAGTCGTCGCGGCCTTCGGGGTAGAGCCGGGCCACGGCGGCCGGATCGAGAACGGCGGTGGTTCCGAACAGGGGAGCGAATCCCTCGCCCCGCTGTCCGAGCCCAGACAGCACTCGGATGGGAGCGTCGACCCAGGGGTTGCGGATGCCGCCCTGGGCAATGCCCAATTCATCCCGCCGGAAGTCGCGGCCGTCTTCGAATAGATCAAGCCGCGCAGCATGGGGTGGCAGGGTGCCCTGGCCTACCCATTGATCGAGGCTCTCCAAAGCAGCTTGGGCCACGTAGTGCTGATGAGGTGCGGAGTTGATTGGCTGCTCCACGGTCATGATCACCAGTTCGGTGATCGGTTCGAGCATTCGGGCGAATTCCTCGGCATCGAGCTGGCCTCCGTCGGCTCGTGACGCCACCAGCAGATAGGTGTCGGCGTGAGCCGCCCCGGCAAGCTCCCACACCCGCACTCGGTCGCCGTCGGGCTGTTCGATCTCCCCGTTGCCCAGCACGGTGACATCGGTCTCCGCGCTCAACAGGAGCACCGGCACCCGGGCATCGGATCGGACCTGCTCAGGCCGATCGTGTGCCGGGTCGGGTTGGTCGTCGAGCCGGCGGGACCTGAAGGTGCCGTCTAGCCCCACCCGCACTCCGGCCCGACCGTGGAGGAAGAAGCCGTCGAAGACCTGGACTGAGGGATCCACCATGTTGACGTAGGTGGCCAAGAACGAAGCCGACTGCGACTCGCCCACCGCCAGAACTCGGTTGGCCTCGAGGCCGCCCAACAGGGGCGACCCGTCGAGCCCAAGGGCCTGGCCGACCTGGGAGAAGATATCGAATGAGAAGGCGTCCCCCGGGTGGGACAGATGGCCGTACCGCTCTTTGTTGAACAGCTTGAGGTGGATGCCCGGCGCCAATCCGCCGCCATCGATGCCGGCCTTTTGGGCTGAAACCCCCACCCAAGCGTCGCCGCGCCGGATGAGATGACGGTGCAGATAGTCCCAATCGGGGGAGGCGTCGATACCGCCGGAGACGTTCAGCCATTCCACCACCACCGTGCCGCTGAAGTGGGCGGGCTCGGCTGGGCGCCGCACCAGCAATCTCGTGGTGAAGGGGGCCGATCCATCAGGCTCGGCTTCTCCACGCCCGTCCTGGCGCCATTCGCCAACCGCCCTGTAGGAATGCGCTTCGCCCCGAGCCTCGAATTCGGTCTCGATATAGCCGAGACCTTCGAGGTCGTAGTTCCGGGGGATCAGCCCGGGCGGGGCACCAGCGAACTCTTTGATGTCGAGGGCGCTTGGCTTGGTCACCGCAACTTCGCCTGACTCACTCCTGGCCGACGTCGGAGGAGAATTCGTTGGCCACCTCGGGCTCGGGGGACCGCAGCAGAAGCGACTCGATCCCGAACGTAGGTGCGGCGAACAGCGCATCCATGCAGGCAACCAGGCCGTTGGCCACCTCGTGGGCGTTCATGATTCCGGTGCGGAATCCCTGGCGCTGCCAATGGGGAATGGCCGCCTCGAAGGCTTCGGGGGTGAAGGAATTGGCGAACTCGGTGGGCATGTTCGGCCCGAGGATCACGGTCACGAACCTTCGGGTGCCCAGAAGCTCAGTGCGCCACCCCTCCATGGTCGCTTCCAGGGCCCGTTTGGACGCGGCATAGGGGACCAGCGAATGGCGGGGCATGTCCGAGGAGTCGGACGACACCGCGGCCACCACTGCATCCTCGCTCAGATGGGGGAGGGCGGCCTTGATCAGCAGGTTCGGCCCAAACGTGTTGATCCCGAACACCGCCTGCCAGTCGTCTTGGTCCAATTCGGACATTGGGGCCATGGGCGACATGCCCGAGGTGTAGACGATGCCGTCGAGCCCGCCGAGGGCACCCACCGCTTCGGCTACCCCCTGCTCGATACTGGCCGGGTCGAGCACGTCGATGGTCACCACATGGCCGCCCCCGGCCTCGCCCACCGCCTCTTCGAGCACGTCGCGGCGCCGGGCGGCAAACACGACATCGGCGCCCTGGCGCTGGAGGGCGATGGCGGTGGCCCGACCCAATCCCGACGAGGCGCCCACCACCAGGATCTTGCGTCCTTGTATTGCGTTCATTCGCCACTTCCTAGTGCATCAGCCAGCCATTGTTGCCACAGAGGCCCGTCCCTTTCGGCGGCCTGGGCCCCGTCGGCCCCGTAAAGGTAAAGCCACACGGACGCCCCGGCGTGTTCGCCGTACGATTCCACCGCCACGAAGCCGGTACCCGGCGCGGGTTGGTCGAGCAGCAGGGCGATTCGGTGAGAGGCGGCATCCACCACTGTGCCGGCCAGTGCGGGGACGCCGGCAGCTTGGGGCTCAATGCGCTCGCCGACCCCAGGCGCCGAAGGGATTCCCAAAGCGGCGGTGAGCGCGGCCCAAACCTCGCCAAGCGAGCCAGCCCCCATAGCAGTGGGCAGCACCGACGCTGCCGTCTGTCCGCCGAAGTGCTCCATGTGCAGCCTGAGGTTGAGCATGAACAACTTCCAGCCTTCGACCATGCCGTCGTACTGGGCGTCCCACTCCCCGCCCTGACCGAAGCCGGAATTCACTAGCCGCACCGCACACCGGTCGTCTCCCTTAGGCTCAACGGTCCACTCAAACGCCAGGCCGTCAACCCCTTCGCCACCGTCGAAACAGATCCGCCGAGGCGGTTCCCACACCGCTACTCGCCCCGGAATCTGCATCTCTGGCCCCGGCCCGAACGAGGCCATCGCCGAGCCGCCCGCCCGCTCTTCCACCGTGTGAGGCACATACCAAGAAGAGATTCCCGGCCCAGTAGCCACCGCCCGCCACACCTCCTCGGGCGTGCCCGGCACCTCAACCTCCAACTCAATCGACCGCTCGTCAGACATGGTCCCACCCTAGGGGGATCGGGATAGCTCTATTCGGGCTGAGGCGGTGTTTGCTGTCTTCTCTCTTTGGCCCGGTTCTCTTTGACTCGGAGGCTTTCTCGGTAGAGAAGGGCAATGCCGCAGGCGAGGGCAAAGATCAACAGCAGAATCCAGCCCACTGGCGTGATGGTTTCACCCACGGTTTCGTCGGCGGACGTTGCCCAAATGGCGAGCCATATGATGCCGCTGAATCCACTGCTCGCGCCGATCACCAAGAGCATCACATCAAGAGGTCGCCACATGCAGTGCATGCTAGACCGAGACTCCGCCTTGTTGGGTGCGGCCTGTGGTCGCCGGGAGAATCGACCGTTGGTATATTTCTTGCGATGGGGTTGACCGAGGCGCAGCGGGGGAGCTGGGAAGAGAACGGGTTCTTCATTGAGAGGGGTTTCGCTAGCCGGGCTGTTGCCGACGCCATGGTTGAGCGGATCGTCGAGCTAGCCCGAGCCAGCGCCGAAGGTGAGCAGCGTCCCGACCTGTTCATCACCCCCGACAAGACGAACGAGAATCCCGCCACCCCGGAAGTCGGCGTTTCCAAAATCTTCCGGGTCATGCGGGCTGAACCGGTGTTCTATGAGTTCGCCACCGATCCCCGGTTGCTGGCGATGATGGGCGATCTCATCGGCCCCGATGTGGACTGCTTCTTGTCGCAGTTCATCTTCAAGCATCCCGGCACCCTCGGCCAGCCCTGGCACCAAGACGACTACTACTTCCGCATGACTCCCCTTCCCCAGGTGGGGGTGTGGCTGGCCTGCACCGCGGCCACCCCCGACAACGGCCCGCTGTGGATCGTCCCCGGCTCCCACACCGAGCCGATCCACGACGCCGTGCCCGACACCCGGGAGGGCGCTGGACTGGCCTATGTGGAGATCGTCGACGTCCCCACCGATGCTCAGCAGGTGGTGCTTATGGAGCCGGGCGACCTGCTGGTGTTCCACTCCCACCTGCGCCATCGGTCCACCGACAACCTTTCCGACGGGATGCGGGCCGCCATGGTGTACCACTACGCCTCGCCCGAATCAGAGGGGTGGCGGGCATTCAACCAAGACTGGACCGAGGTGCTGCGCGACGGTCAGCCAGTGCAAGCGTCAACGGAGCCGGTGCCCATCGAGTACTAGATCAGTCCTCTCGAGAAGGCGGGTCTAGCACTCCAAACATCCTGCCTATGGTTTTCGACCAGACATCGGGATCGGGCGCGGGTCGGCCGTGGGCTTCTTGTGCGCCGACTCCCGCCGAGAGGGCATTGATGATGTAGAGCAGCGTTTCGGGGGAGTCGAGGCGGCGCAGGGAATCGAGGATCCAAGCGCTGCGAGCGGCGAAGATCTCCTGAACTCCGGCGTCCACGTCGGGATTATGGCGAGCGGCCGCGGCAGCATCGATCTGCAAGAGCCTCAGATCGCGGCTGTCGGGGTTGATGAATTGGACGAAGGCGGTCATCGGCTGCTCAGCCACGGCATTCATGTCGAACCGGGCATCGCGTTGAGCCAACTGGGTGCGGATCACCTCCACCAGGAGTTGGCCTTTCGACCGGAAGTGGCCGTAAATCGCCCCTTTAGTGACCCCGGCGGCCTTGGCGATGTCCCGCAGCGAAACCGCGGCATAGCCGTGCTCTATGAACACTGCGGCGGCGATCTCCAAGAGCCGGGCCCGGGTAGCGGCCGCTTTGGGGGTGATCGGCGGATCGGCAAAGGCAGATGTCATTGTTGGGCTCCTGCGTCTGATCGGGCGATGGCCCTGGTGTCGGTGCCGAGGAAGCTGGCCACCACCAGGGGGTTGTCGCGCACCGCGGTCGGTGTCCCCTCGGCGATCACCTCTCCGGCGTCCATGCAATAGATGCGGTCGCTGATGGACATCACCAGCGGCATGTCGTGTTCGATCAACAGCACCGAGGCGTCCAGCTCTTGGCGCACGCCGTGCAGCAACGGCACCAGAGCCTCGGCCTCCCGCTGGGCCACTCCGGCGGTGGGCTCGTCGAGGCAGAGCAGACGGGAACCGCCGGCCACCAGGCAGGCCAGCTCCACGATCCGGCGGGTGCCGGTGGACAGCTCGGCCACAAACTTGTCGGCGTAGTCGCCCAAGCCGAAGAATCCGATCAGGTCGTCGGCCACCCCGATCTGCCGCCGTTCGTGCCGGGAGCCCGGTGGAAGGGCCAGGGCGGCGGGCCAGAAACGGGTGCGGCCCCGCCGCTCCAGCGCCACCTGCACCGTCTCTCGCACGGTGAGGTCACCGAACAGGGTGGCGGCCTGAAAGGCCCGGCCCAAGTGATGCCGGTGGCGGCGATGGGCCGCCAGCCTGCTCACGTCGGTTCCGTAGATCTCCACTCGGCCACTTGCGGGGATCAGGCCGCCCACCCCGTTCATGAAGGAGGTCTTGCCCGCGCCGTTGGTTCCGATGAGCCCCACGATCTCGCCGTGGGCAATCTCGAGATTCATCTGATTCACCGCTGTCCGGGGGCCGTAGCGCACGGTGAGCTCGCTGGCGGCCAACGCGATGTCCGATGGCGGTACGGGAATCGATGTCGGTGCGGGAATGTCGCGCCCGCGCACCGGGGGCGCGGGTTTCTTCTGGGCCAGCCAGCTGAAGTACGAGTCCCGGGCCATGTACCAGAGCTGCACGAGACCTCCCGGCGCGTACATCAACAGCACCAGGATTCCCAGACTGCTGGTCAGCACCGGGATCAGTGCGGAATCGGGCCAGAAGGCGGGGAGCCCGATCACCCACAGCGACCCGAGCACCGGGCCGATCACCGAGCCGATGCCGCCGATCACCGCGATGGCCACCACCTTGAACGATGTGTCCACCGAGAAGAACGAGAACAGCACGGTGGAGTACAGCCCGGCCAGCAGCGCCCCGGCGAACCCGGCCAACCCGCCGCCCAAGGCGAAGGCCAGCACCTTTGATCCGGTGGGCCACACAGTGGCGGCGGCTGCGGCCGACGGGTTCTCCCTGGTGGCCACGATCCGGCGGCCGATGCCGGTGCGGCGCAGGTGGGCGGTGAATGCCACGCCCAGCACCAGCCCGATCAGGGCCAGATAGAAATAGGTTCGCTGGGGGGCGAGGTCGATGGGCCCGATGTGGGCCCGTTCCAGAAGCGCCGAGGTTTGGCTGCCTCCGCTGAGGAACGGCCGGGTGAAGAAGAACTTCTCCGCCGCCACCGCAAACGCCAGGGTGACCACGGCCAGCAACAGGCCCCGGGCTCGGAGCGCGCCGATGCCGATGATCACCGACGCGGCGGCCGCCACGGCGGTGCCCCACACCGCAGCCCACAAGAAATGCAACTCGGGCATGGGCACCGCCACATCGAACCCGGCGAGCCCAAGTCCGAGGTCGTTCCCGTTGACCAGCGCGGTGGTGGTGAGCGCGCCCAGGCCGGCGAAAGCGCCTTGACCCAGCGAGATCTGCCCGCTCCAGCCCACCAGCACCACCAATGAAAGGGCGGCCAGTGCCATCAGCAATATCTCACTGTAGCGGAAGGTGCGGCTGGCCGTGGTGACGAACACCGGCACCACCGCGGCAATGGCCACCCCAACTGCGGCCAGGACTCGAGAATGGTGGCGAACCCACCAGATCGAGCGCAGCCGGGCCGGAATGGGGCGAATCCGGGGGCTGAACGAGAAGGCGCCGGCTTCGTCGGGGGCGCCTCGCCGGGTAGTGGCCACGATCCCGAGAATCGCCACCAGCAGCAGCACCGCTTCGAATCTCCCCAGATCGAGTGGGTAGTTGACTCTCACCAGAGCCTCGACGATGCCGAGGATGATCCCGGCCGCCACAGCCACACTGAACGACACGAACGAGGCGCACACCGCCACCACCAGCACCCGGGTCATGGTGGCGTGACCAGGGCTGGTGGCCACGAACGAGCCGATGGAGTCGGCTTCTTGGAACACCGTGACCAGCCCGGCGAACGCCCCGGTGAGCGCCCACACCACTGTTGACACCCGTCCCGGGTGAATTCCGGCCAGTCGAGCCCGGTCGGGATCGGCCGCGGTGGCCCGAATGGCCCGACCCCACGCCGACCACCGCACCCAGATGCTCAGCGCCACCACCGCAGCGGCGGAGGCCACGAACAAGACTAACTCGCCTCCTTCGATGCGGATGCCGAACCACTCCAGCTCCCGGTTCCACGGCGTGGGGAACCGATGCCGCTTATCGGCCGCCGACGCTTCGGGCAGGGCGAAGATGAGGGCTTGGGCCAGCTGGGCCAGCCCGATGGTGGCCACCAGCAAAATCACCCGGGGGGCGGTGAACAGGCGGCGTACCACGGTCAGCTCGGCCAGTCCCAGGAACACGGCCCCGGCCAGCACGGCGAGCACCACGCCGGTCCAGTACGGCGCTCCGTAGCGGATCACCAGATGGGCCATCACCTGGCTGGCCAGCACCCCGGTGGCGCCCACCGCGAAATTGATGATGCGGCTCGATCGGTAGATGAGGATGACGCCGAGGGCCAACAGAGCGTAAGAGAGCCCGTTGACCGCGCCGATGAAGACGAATTGGCGTCCGACCTCGAAGGCGAGGATCACGACGAGTCTTCCGGTTCGGTGCGGTCGTCGCCCAAGAACACGGCCCGAGCGATGTCGCCTCGCTCGGCGAGCTCCGCGGTCGGCCCGTCGAAGCGGATCTGCCCCTTCTCGATGAACACCGCCCGATCCGACAGGGCCGCGGCGATGTTGAGCGACTGCTCCACGATGATCATCGTTTGGCCCTCGGCCTTGAGTCGCTCCACGATCTCCAACAGCTCGCCGATCACCGCGGGGGCGAGGCCGAGCGACAGCTCGTCGATGAGCAGCACGTCGGGCTCATGCATCAGCACCATGGCCAGGGCCAGCATCTGCTGCTGCCCGCCGCTGAGCGCACCGGCGGGCTCGTCGAGCCGATCGGCCAACTCGGGGAAGATCTCCAGCACATGTTCGATCCGGGCATTGAGCTGGGTCCGGTTGCGCCGCATGGTCCACCCTCCGGTGCGGAGGTTGTCCTCTATGGACAGCGGCAGAAACACTGCTTTGCCCCCGGGGAGTTGCTGGATGCCCATGTCCACCCGGGTTTGGGGCGAGGTGAGGGTGATGTCGCGCCCATGCAGGGAGACGACGCCGCGGGAAGGAACGGCCAGCCCGCTGATTACCCGCAGGATCGTCGACTTGCCCGCGCCGTTGGTGCCCAGAAGCGCCAGGGTCTCGCCCCGGTCCACATGGAGGCTGACGCCGAACAGCACCTGCACCGGCCCGTAGGAGAAGTCGATGTCCCGCAGCCCGACGGCGGGCAACTGTTCGGGATGCGATTTCCGCCGCTCCAGCTCGGCGTGGTCTTTTTCGATCTCGTCCACCACCAGCGACAAGTCGTGGCGGATGTGCCGCGCCCCCCAAATCAACAGCGCGCCCCCGATGATCTTGAACGGGATGGCCACGATCAAGATGGCGGTGCGCTCGTCGGTGGCGTCGGAGAGCAACCCGGCCACGATGGGGCCGAGCACGCCGCCGCCCAAGAAGATCACCATGATCGAAAGGGCGGTGGACTGGGCTCGCAGCCGGTAGGGAACCACACCCACCAGAAGCGGCGAGATCATGCCGAAAATCACGACGCTCAACACCGCGGGCACGATGCCCACCGCGGCGAACAGCACGGGATGGGGCATGAAGAACTGGATGGGGATGGCCACCGCGATGGGGAAGAACAGTGCGCCCACCCAGGCCAGCGCCCGCTCAGGGCTTTCGCGGTAGAGGGCGTCGTAGCGCTTGGCCGCCCACGGCGCCGCGGCAAAGGCCAGCATTCCAGGAACGAATCCGATCATGGCCCGCTCGAATGGGCTCAGTCCCCACCGGTCATCCAGGAACAGGTTGACCAGGAAGCTCTGCCCGATGATCGAGAACACGATGATGCTGAACGAGATCCACGCCAGCTTCAGCGTCTTGATGGCCATGAGGCGCTGCCAAACCGCCCCCAGCGACACCCGGGGCGGGTCGTCGTCTTCCTCCATTACCTCGCCGATCACCGACTTCTGCTCAAACTGCCCCCGAGGCGGATCGGGAACGAACAGCGCCCAGAGCCCCAGGAACAAGGTGGGCCAGGCAAACACCCAATAGGCCCACCGCCAGTTGTCGTCCACCAGCAGCATGAGGCCGCCCACCAACAGCGGGGCGATTCGCTCACCGCCCCGGCCGAGCACATTCTTTACGGCATAGATCCGGCCTCGAGATGAAATGGGGTAGGCGTCGGCCAGCACCGCCCCTTGCACCGGAAAGGTGTTGGACGTGCCAATGCCCATGAGCACACCGACCATGAAGAACCCCAGCGCGGTGGCTTGGAACCCCCTGGTGAACATGGCCACGCTCCAGAAGATGGTGGCTAGCCCCACCAGCCGCATGCGGTTGACCCGATCGGCCATCTTGCCCATCGGGATGGCGCACAGCGTTGTGGTGATGAGACCGCCGATCCCCATCACCGCCAAACCGGCGTCGGACACGTTGAAGCTGTCCTGGATCTCGGGTCCAAGCAGGCTGGGGATGGCAAGTTGGAAGGCATCCACCGCGTCGAGGGTGCCCAGCACGGCCAGCACGCCGACCCCGCCGGTGGCCACTGCCTGGCGCAGTGTGATCGCCTCTTCGCCGACTCCGGGGAGGTCCTCATCGGCGCGGATCTCTAGCTGATCGGCCTCAGCCGCCTCTCGGGCCGCCTCCTCATCGAGCAGCGCCCGGCTGAAGTCGGCGAAGCTGCGGCGATCGCCCGACGCTTCGGTCATCTAGTGCTGCGTGGTCACGGGGTCAGGTCGACAGGGTCGCCGAGGCCGACGAGTTCGCCGTCCTCATCGGCGTCGCCGTCGAACTGCACAAACCGCATGGTGTCGTTGCCGTTGTACTTGCCAGGCCCGAACGACAAGAACGGGATCTCCGGCAGCGATGCCTGGGAGAGCGAGTCGAGTCCGGCTTGGAAGGAGTCGTTGGTGAGCTCCGGCCCGGCCGCAGTGGCGATCTGCACGAACAGCGACAGATCGCGGCACGCCAGCACGGTGTAGTTCCAGTAGTTGGGGTCTTCCTCGCTGTTCTCCACTCCCGGGCCAGGCCGTTCGAAGCGTTCGTCGGGTAGCGCGGCCATCACCACGTCGAGGCACTCCTGGGTCTCGGCATCCACCGAATCGGAGGGCAGATTGAGTCGATCGGCAGTGGCGATGGTGCCGTCCAGCGCCATCGGGTCGATGCCCGAGGAGATTGCGGTTTCGAAGTTGGTGGAGTCGACCGCGGCCATCTCGATTCCCAGGTCGCCGTAGGTGACGAGGCCGGTGGCCGCGGCCCCAAATATCACCATGCGGTCGATGCCGGCATCGGCCACCTGCTGTTGCATGATCTCGGTCTGACTCTCAATGGCATCTTCGTCGAGCACGAGGTCGTCGATGTTCATGGTGATGGCGATTTCCACCCCTATGTCGGCAAAGGCTGCTTTCACCACATCCTCAACCCGGTCTTGAGTTTCGGAACCGTCATAATGGACGCCCACCGCGGTAGCGCCGTCGAACCACCCTCTTCGGGCTAGTTCGGTGATGAACATCTCCTCCCCGGCCGTCCCCGAGAGCCTGAAGCTGGCCAGAGGGGCTCTGGCCCGTTCCAAAAGCTCTCCTCTGGCGTTTACCTGGGAACCCACGTTGATGGTCTCGTGCTGTTCCGACACGCAGTAGTTGGCGTCGCCCCGCAAGCCACCCAGCACGGCGAACACCTGGTGATCCTCGGTGAGTGTGATGCAGGCGGCCAGCATCTCGTTGGGAAAGGCCGGGTTGAATCCGGCGATGTACGGCTCCAACGAACGCCCGTAGATGCCGCCTTCGGCGTTGACTGCGGCGGTGAGGGCGTCCCACACCGGTTCGGGGTCGCCGAAGAAGCCGAAGCCGAACAAGGAGACGTCCCAGAACCCGACACCGATCCGGATGGTGTCCTCAGTGACGCCCCGGAAGCTGGCCGTGAGCACGATCGGCGTGGGCTCGGGAGTGGGCTCCGGCGCCGGTTCGGGTTCGTCGTCGGTGGCCGGCTCTTCGGGAGCCTCCGCGGCCGGTTCGGTCTCGTCGTCTTCTGGCGTCTGCTCGGCAGGGGCATCTTCGGCTGGCTCTTCTGGATCGGCCGCTGGCTCTTCGGCTGCCGCGGTCGGTGCCTCCTCAGCCGCGGGCTCGTCCTCGCCGCCACCCCCGGTGGTGCAGGCGGTGGCGAACACCGCCAGCGCCAGTAGCAGTGCCACCAACGTCCGTCGGTATCTCATCGCTTTCCCCCTGATCCCGTCGCCGTTGCATGCAAAATATACCAGTGGTAGAAAAATTGTCCAGAGGATGTTGGAGAGAAGGTCTCATGGTTGATGTCCAAGCGCTGGTTGCCGATCTGACACTGGAGGAGAAGTGCCGGATGGTGGTGGGTGAGAGCCCGTGGACCATCCCCGGCTGTGAGCGGCTTGGGATTCCCGGCTGGTGTGTCAGCGACGGCCCGGTCGGGGTGCGGGGCCGGACCATGGGGCCGGGCCTGGTAGTGCCCGGGCCGTCGGCCATTGCCGCCACCTGGAATCCCGCCCTGGTGCACGAACTGGGCCAAGCTCTGGGCACCGAGGCCACCGACCGAAAGGTCGACATGATCCTCGCGCCCACGGTCAACCTCCACCGCTCTCCGAGGGGCGGCCGTCATTTTGAGAGCTACAGCGAGGATCCTGAGCTGAGCTCGCGCATCGCGGTGGCGTACATCACCGGCGTCCAGTCGCAGGGAGTGGGCGCCTGCGTAAAGCACTATGTGGCCAACGACCAAGAGCACGAGCGCTTCACCATCAACGTCGATGTTGATGAGCGGAGCCTGCGGGAGATATATCTCCCCCCGTTCGAGGCCGCCGTTAAAGAAGCCGGGGTCCGCTCCGTCATGGCCGCCTACAACTTCGTCAACGGCCACCACGCCTGCGCCCAGCCGGAGCTGCTGATCGGAGTATTGAAAGAGGAGTGGGGATTTGACGGCCTGGTGGTCTCCGACTGGGGTGCCATCAAGGAGACGATTGCCCCTGCCCGCTACGGGCTCGACCTGGAGATGCCCGGTCCGGGCCGATGGTGGGGGAAGGGTCAGCTTCTGGAAGCGGTCGAAGCGGGCGATGTCGACGAATCACAGATTGACGACAAGGTGCGCCGCATTGTCGGCTTCCTCAACTGGGCTGGTCGCATTGATACGCCCACCGATCATGACGAGGTCAGCATCGAGCGCCCCGAGCACCGGGACTTGGCTCGTCGGGCGGCGGCTGAGTCGATGGTGTTGGTTCGCAACCAAGGCGACCTCCTGCCGCTTTCCGGCGACCGCACGGTGGCGCTAATCGGTCCGGGCGCAGCCGAAACGGCCATGCTGGGAGGCGGCTCGGCCAGCCTGGTACCTCATCGCACCACCTCGGTGCTGGAATCCCTGGGCAATCGACTCGGCCCGCGGCTGATCGGCCACGCCACCGGTCTCGAAATGCGCCGCAACGCCGACGCCGTCCCCCAGTCGTGGATTGGCGACGGGGTGACCTTCCAGCTCTACAACGGCATTGGGTTCGACGGCGAACCGTTCGAGACTTTCACCCGTCCCCTGCCGTTCAATGCGTGGATCGGAGACAACTGGCCCGAAGACTGCGACACCCTGTCGGTGCGCCTGGAGTTCACCATGACGCCCGACCAGTCCGGGCGGCACCGGTTGTGCGCTCTCGGCTTCGCCCATGCTCGCCTGTATGTAGACGGCCAGCTAGTGGCCGACAACCAGGTCGACGGGTTCGGCGCCGGCCTGGGCCTGCACGGCGGCCACGGGTATCTGCACCTGGAGGCCGGCCAGCAGTACCACATCCGCCTCGACCATGTCCCCAGAGAGAGGCGCCAGTGGGTGTGCATCGTGGACGTGGGGGTGGAGCTGGCCGACATGGATCGCGAGCAGGGCTTGGACGAAGCCGCCGCGCTGGCCGCCCAGGCCGATACCGCGGTGGTGGTAGTCGGCTCCAACTCCGAATGGGAATCGGAGGGCGGCGACCGGGACTCGATCGAGCTGCCCAACCAACAAGACGAGCTGGTGGAGCGAGTGCTCGACGCCAACCCCAACACAGTGGTGGTGCTCAACTGCGGGGCTCCGATGACTTTGCCGTGGCTCGATCGGGCCCAAGCGGTGCTGTTGGCCTGGTACCCCGGCCAGGAGGCGGGGGAGGCCATCGCCGATGTGCTGGTGGGCGACGTCGATCCCGGGGGGCGGATGCCAACCAGTTGGGCCTGGCGGGAGCAGGACACCCCTGCCTTCCTGAATTACCCCGGCGAGGCCGGCGTGGTGCGCTACGGCGAGGGGATCTTCGTGGGCTACCGCTGGTACGACGCCCGAGGCATCGACCCGATGATCCCGTTCGGGCACGGCGGCTCCTACACCACGTTCGAGTGGGGCGAGCCTGAGGCCAGCGGCGAGGGCACCCAGCGCACCGTGACGGTTCCGGTCATCAACACCGGCCACCGCCGAGGCAGCGAGGTGGTGCAGGTGTACGTGTCCCCGCCCGCCGGCGGGGTACCGAGACCCCCCAAAGAACTGGCCGGATTCGCCAAGCTCACCCTCGACCCCGGTGAGACCGCCACCGCGGTGGTCGAACTCCGCGAGCGCTCATTCGCCCGCTGGGATCCCGGGATTCACGATTGGGTGGTCGACCCCGGCCAATACCAACTGGTGGTGGCCGCCTCAGCCGCCGACCTCCGATCGCATATGGATATCGAGATCTAAGCATCAGCTGGGCGACCGGCGGACACGGCCTCACCCTTCCCTAGACCTAGGACCGAAGAAGGTTGCTGGCGAAGTCCTCCGTCTCTCCCTGCACCATGAGGTGCGGAAGGCCCTACCCTCCGTTTAGAATTCCAGCAATGTCATTCACCGACTTGCCCAGCGCCCAATCTGCTGCGCGACTAATCCCGGGCCGGCTGGTGGCTGCCAACCGGCACACAAGGCGACAGGACGCGACAAATGCCTCAATTGAAGACCTATGACCTATTCATCAGTCATGCTTGGACCCACAACGCTGAATACGACCGTCTTGTGAAAATGCTCCGCGCCGCTCCTAACTTCAGTTGGCGAAACTACTCCGTAACCAAACAAGACCCTCTTGATGCGAATAACGACACTAGGCTTACAACAGCATTGAAGCGTCAAATCCGACCTGTCAATTGCGTGCTTATCTTGGCGGGCATGTACGCCAACTATCGAAAATGGATCAAGAAAGAGATCGCCATAGCTCAAGACCTTGAAAAGCCAATTGTGGGAATTAGACCATGGGGACAAGAGCGAACTCCAAGTGATGTGCAAGAAGCTGCCGAAATAATGGTTAATTGGAACACTGATTCAATCGTTAGGGAGATACGCAGACATTCCATTTAGCCACATCGACTAGTCGTGACTCTATAAGCTGTATCCACGAAAATAGGAATCTCTGAGGCAATTCTCTCAGAAAGGAAACAAGGATGGTCAAGACCCGGTATCTGTTCATCAGCCACTCCTGGGCCTACGGGGATTCCTATGCTCGCTTGTGCAATTTGCTAGACAACGCCTCGTACTTCAGCTATTACAATTATTCAGTGCCTAAGGATGACCCCATCCACAATGCACCAAGCGAACAAGCTCTACGCTCTGCCATCATGCGGCAGATGAACTTCACCCAAATTGTCTTAGTTGTGGCTGGCGTTTATGCAACGTACAGCAAATGGATTAACATAGAACTTGCCCTAGCTAAGCAGTATTATGGAAAGCCTGTGCTTGGGATCAAGCCATACGCAAACACAAACGTGTCTTCAGTCGTGCGTAGTCATGCTAATGAGATTGTGAATTGGAATACCGCTTCGGTCGTCGACGCGATTAGACGGCTTGTACCGTAGCTGATATTTGGCTTCTCGGGATTGTTTCTTGCCTATACCTGCGTTAGTACTATCGCGAGTGTCCCAGCATAGAGAAGAATGAAAATCCAAGGCACCCACTGTTCCAAATGGGTAAGAGGCCAATAGAGAGAACGGTCTTTTCCTTCTCCGAGAGCTTGCCACTCAGCCCTCCACCAGGGCGATGCAGGCAGGCGCTCTTCCAGTGCTCCCACTACCTTCCACTTGCCCGAATTGAGCTGGCTATAGCTTCGTACCAAGTAAAACCACACTACGCAAATGCAAACGAGGATGACCGTGGGAAACACAAAGAGCCACGGGGATGCGTCTTGAAACGACACACCTAGGCTTCCTAATATTATGACTGCGGATGAATTTACCAATAGGAAGAAGCTATTGGCTATCCCACGACGCTGACTAACGCGGTCCGCTAGCTCCACATAGAGCTTGTACTGTTCAAGAACCCCCTGGCTGTAGGTGATTCCCTCTGTAGCATCATCCTTATCACCATTCCACAAGTCTGAACGGATTCTCTTGTTGACCCGCTTGTCGCGCTTTTTCTTTTTCTTTTTTCGTCGTAAAACGCATTCCTTAAAGCTGGAAACCCCCAGCATCATGTTACTCCTTTCCTATAGTGGAATCACATTACTGGATGCTCGTGCTTCTTTAGCTAATGCCTCCAACGCTTCTATATCTTCTTGTTGACCGGTGATAGTGATTTGGGTGGTTTGGTTGATGTGCTGAACGGTGCCTTTGTCGAATCGGTTGGCCAGTTCCCGCATCAGGTGGAGCAAGTTCTCGTCAGGCTCGTTGGGATCAACGTTGGTGTTGAAGTTGAAGGTGATCTGCCAGTGCCCCGTCTTGTCCGTTAGGTCGGGTGGCTGAGTGTCTGGCTCTGGCGGCGACCCGGTTTCGCCAGAAGTTCCGGTTGAAGTTTCCTGGGGGGCAGGAGGTGGTGCATGTGGCGCGCGGAGGCGGATGTTGCTGGCTGAGACGTTTATGTCGCCGCGCCCGTGGACTTGGTAGACCTCGCCTTCGGAGTTGACCAATTCGATCTCTCCATTGGCGACAGCATCGTAGATCGCGTCCTGAAGCTCTGATGTCCCGGTGGGCAGGAGGGGTTTGTGCGGGTTTGACCAGAAGCTATCCCTTATCTCCGACAGAGGACGGTCGTAGTCGTTGTCGCGGAGGTTGTGGAGCAGGACCTTGCTGTTGAACTCCCCTGGGTTGAACGCCTTTCGGTGTTCGCGCAGTTCCTCCCACACGTCCGATCCGGTCAAAGCGCTTTGTGTGTCTTTGCCGAGCCTCACGAAGGCAACGCTGCGCTCATAGTCCCCTGTCGGAGCGAGGTAGATGATGTGCCGGTAGCACTGCTTTACCATGTTGTCGAGCCGCTTCTTGGCCTCTCTGGCATCGTCTTGGGCCTTCTTCTTCATGTCCTCGTCGGCTTGCACCGTGGGGTGTTCTGCCACTCGCTCGCGGGCGAGCCATTCAGAGGCGAGTCCTCGGGCCTGGGAACGCACCGCCGTGTTTGCACACGCGAAGACAGCCGAGGATGCCCACTGAACGCTAAGAGCGTTTGGGCCTAGGCCCATTGCTGCTTCGGCTGACTCTCGGGTGGCGTGATCGTCGCCATTGAACAGAGAGAACCAGCGCGAGTCCAAAATTATGAGCCTTGTCTGGTGCTTGTCGTCGATGCCCGCTTGCGATAGCACGCTGAGACAATCTTCAGTCGTGGCCCCCTTCTCGGGTGCATTGCCGCCGATGGCTTGCACGATGCGGTCGAATGGGCCTGAGGTCGCGAGATCGAAGGCGCGTTCGGTGATGGCGCGGTCTCGATCCTGATCGCTGACAGTCTCCTTCTCCGCTCGGGTCAGCATCGCCAACGTCTTGCGCGTCTCGAACACCCACCGTTTCGGAGCGCTGCCCCGTCCCGGCAAAAGATCGACTGACACCGCTCCAGCGTCCGTCTCCAAGAGTTCGGCGGCAGCGGTTTCCGCATCGCCGGTTCCATAGGCACTGCTGGGGATAAACGATGCGGCAAAAAGCTCTGCTTCAGTAGCCCCCCGAGCGCCTCCCGCGCGAGGGCACAACGACCTGACAAACAGCGCGGTGGCAATCCGCTCGGCTGCCCGAGGGTTGTAGCTGACCCATCCTTCTTGTCGTGCTGCGTCCAGGCGGCGGGCCGCTCCTCTGTCGGGGTTGTGCTGATCGACAATATCGACGCTTGCAACTTCTCGGAGGTTGGCCTGGGTCTTCTCGTCTGCGACAAGGCCGGAGCTGAGCAGGGACTCTCTGAGCTGGTTGGAGTCCAGCGGCAGGTCCCCTGTGTCGATCAGCTCTGGTGCCCATTCGCCCGCAGCGGCGCGGCGGGCGTGTTCGTGGGCTGCCGATGCGAACACCCTGATGATGGAGCGCACCCGCTGGAAGCCAGCGTGCTGTGACCATTCGTCCTCTGCCAGGGCAATCAATTCTGGGTGGAACGGGTAGCAGCGCCCCACCCGGCTGCGGAACTCCGACTTCGACCAGCCGTGTAGCCTTTTAAATACCTTGGTTTCCCATGCGCCGCGCATCTGGTCGAGGAACCGATCTGCAGTCGCATTTGTGACTTCCTCAGAGGGTCTTGAAGTGAACAGGCGGCGCTGGATGATCTCCGCGAAGTCGCCTCCCCCTGTCACTGAGGTGGCGCGGGCGTTACGGGTGAGCAGTGCCTCCATCTCTGCGCGGTGAGCGGCCCCTGTCTCGGTCATCGCCATGTCGTCCTTGTCCGAGCCGATCATCACGACAACCGCGGCGCAGTTGGGCACATCGTTGGCGACATCAAGCAGTGCCCGCATGAATGCCATGTCGAGTGCTGCGCCGTCGGGGTCGGCTGCCGCGACGACCCTGATGTAGTCCATGATCTCGTCAATGAGGATCAGCACGGGCCGCTCGACCGACCTGAGCGCCTCGGCGATCTTGGCCTTGTTGGTGATGTGCTCCTTGAATGTGTCGTAGCGATGCCCGTCCTTGTCGAAGAGTCTCCACAGGAAGCGCTCGCCGAGTCTGCGGGCAGGGCCGAAGTCCTCGGCATCGGCGGTTGTGTTGTCGCAGTCCAAGACCACGCAGATAGGCCCGCCCAAGTCGGGCAGGACTTTCCCGGCACCTGCGATTTTCTCCGCGGATGCCATGACCTCGCTGCCCAGATCGGTTCCGGCTAGTTCCTCGGGATGGGTTGCGAGGTGCCACAGGCCGATCAGACCGTGCGACTTTCCGCCGCCCATCGCCTGATTGAGCCGCCACAAAGCGCTCGTTTGGGTCGATCCCGGCACACCGAGGCGCACAGCTATCTGCGCCATCAACTCCACCAACTGGCCTGTGGGATGGGTTATGGCACCGAAGTACGCTGGGTCGGAGTATGGAGTTTTGCCAGCGCCTACTCCCTCCTGACCGAACACGGCATTGTGAAGGGACATCTGAACATCGTCAATGGCGCCGCCGCTGCTCTTGACCTCATCCCTCAGTTCGATGACCTCCCACCAAAGTGGGGTCGCGTCAGACATAGCGTTCTACCGTACTTTCTGCTCAGAACAATTTGGACTGGCTGTCCTGCTCGGCCTTGCGTTCTGTTTCCAACTGGTGTTCAGTTCTCGCTCGTTGGGCCTGCCCGGAGATCAACTGGCGGTTCCTCACCGCCCATGCCCACGTCTGGCCGTCTCGGTCGCCCTCGCCGACCAGGCGGGCAAGTTCGGACATCGCCGCCCACAGCATCTCGTCGTTCTCCCTGTCGAGGATATGAAGGGCCTCGGCTATGTCGGACATGGAACGCCCCTTGGCTGCGACAGCCATCGCCAAGTCGATCACGGCGCTCGTCGGATGCAGGCTCATGCTCTCTGCAGCCTCGCCTCCAAAAGCAAGCCGTGACCCGCCCTTCTCCTTGGTAATGATGCCCCCGACATCGCTGTCTTCCATGTCATAGGAGAGACGCTGCCACCGGGTCTCAGAGGCCGCGGCCACCTGTCTGCCATGCTGGCGCGCCCAAGAAATCGCAAAACGCGTGCGCCCGTCGAAATCCGCCAGGCTGAACTTGTCGATCCTTACGTTGGCAGCCTCCTCGACAGCTTTGTGGGCCAACCCCAAGAAGTGCTCGATGGGGACCGGGACACCTGTGAAATCGCGGACCTCGCTGTAGCGCCCCACAACCTCCATAGCAGGTGCAATCGCTGCCATCCGCTGATCCGAGTCGGCAAGCCCGTCAGCTGTCCACACCGGAACACGCCGAGCTATCTCGGCCCGAATCTCGTCATCAACCTTGCGAACATCCCCCACAGGGCGATCCGATGCTGCGGCGCGGCACGCCATCATGATCGTGTTGTCGATGTACTCCCCGGTCTGCTTGCCTCCCTTCTCAGTGCTGCAGGGCCACGACCCCGTTAGCACCAGACCAGCATCAGTTATCGCCGTCAAAACCCGCGCCCAGGCATCAGGATCGCCGTGCCCAAACACAATGCTCACTACGCCTTCTCGCCGGACCTTGCGGCGGGCCTGGTCAAAAGCGCTAGGTGTAATGCCCATGGACCTTGTTGACGGTTCGGGTCCTTTGATGGGTTGAGCCTCCGTGGCAGTGTGGGTCTGTTGTGATCCCGGACTGCGAACGGAGGCTCAGTGAACGACAGTAGTGCAGCGACAGCTCGGAGG
>JAJEIJ010000045.1:0-36832 GCA_022827725.1 Acidimicrobiia bacterium | reverse complement strand
CTCCATCAGCCGCACCGCGTCGCTGTTGATCCGCACAGTGACGCCGCTGTTCGAGAACGATTTGGCGGCGGGCTGCTCGTTGATGGTGACCGTCCAGTCGGCGACCGCTGCCGCATCGTTGCAGGTGGACCCCACGCATAGCTGAACGCCGAACGTCTCGCTGGTGGTGTCGCTGTCGCGGCTGACTGTCTGGGTGGTGACCTGGCGGCCCCGCACCGTCTTGGTGGTGGTGGTGATCGTGCCGGCGGCCACCTCGAACTGGATGCGGCCGCTGCGGGAGTTGGGGTACACCCGCATGCTGGCGCCGGGTGCGATGGTCTGCTCGCCGCCGCGCCGGCCGCGGGCGGTCACCTTCATGTCGCTCGCGGTGGCCGTGTAGGGGGCGGCCAGCGGCTTGATCCGCAGGTGGTACTGGTCGGCGTCGGGCAGGTTGGAGATCTCGAAGTAGCGCTCAGTGCCGTCGTCGATCACCGTGCGGTGCAGGTACGGAACCGTGCTGGCGTCAACCGCCGTCTGGGCCTGCGCCTCCTGGGCCGCCTGCGGCACCACCACCAGTATCGACGCCATCAGCGCAGCGGCCAGCGCCGCCACCCCGAACCGCTTGGCCGAACCCGCCAAACCAGTCACCCGAGCTACCCGCCCGCCGCCAAACAAGAAGCCTCAACCACCGCGCCGCGCCGACCACACCAACCCGCGGCAGCAATGCCCCCCCCCCCCCCCGGATTAGGGCCAATGCCGCCTAGAACTCCCGCTCTGACCAGGCTCACTGGCGTTACATCTTGCCACCAACGCACCACCTCCGCAATGTTTTCGCTGGTCAGCGTTTCCGCTGGTCAGCCGCCATCGTGGATCGCTCTGTTGTGACCCGCTCTGAGACCGGGTACGCTGTGTCGAAAGCTTCCCCCTGAGCAACCCTCTATGGAGAGAGGGAGAACCTCATGAGCGACGCAATCCTGACCACCGTGATCGGAGTAGTGGGAACCGGCTTCATCGCCACGTTCTTCTTCCAACTCCAATTCCTCCGCGACGACATGAAGCAAGGCTTCAAAGAACAAGCCGAGCGCCTAACCCGCATCGAAACCACACTCGATATACATCCCCCCGCCGAAGCCGCCTAGTCTGAACCTGCGCTAGAGCCTGAGCCCCCGCCGACACCCCGGAGGAAGAGCCCGAGTTCGATGCCATCGCGCCACCGCCCCAGCCCTTCCACGCCTGAGCGCCCGAAACCGTACTTCGTCGACCCGTCGATGGCTGCCGCCGCAATCAGGGCCACACCCTGGCGTGACCCCCTGTGTTTGGTCAATCTGATGTGTGGTTGCTGCATGACTCGGCCTATAGAAGAATTATGAGCGATCTCGAAGGCCCGGAGAACTAGCGAATGGACACATCCGAACCAGACGTGATCGCCAATGCGCTGGAAAGGCCATCAGGTGCTCACTTCGTGCGGTGCGCACTTCAGGTGAACCCACATCACTACGGCGAGAGCTACAAAAGCTCACCCAACCTCGGCGACGCGGATAGCTATGCGGCAAGTCTCGTGGAGAAATCCCAAGAGCTCGGTATCGAGGTTCTCGCGATCACCGATCACAACAGCATTCAAGACATAGCAGCCTTCCACGAGGCTGCACGCGGTTCAGGCGTGACCGTGCTACCAGGTTTCGAGCTTGAGTCGACTGATGGCATTCACGTCCTGTGCATCTACGACGCAGATACCGCCATGGATCGGCTCAATCGGCTCCTAGGCGAGTTCGGCATCCGAGACCCCGAGCCGTCACGAGAGGCATGCAGCAAGGATTTCGCCACGATTTTGGAGATGGTTTCCAGTCAGGGGGGGATCGCTATCGCGGCACACGCCGTTGGGTCGAAAGGGCTTTTTCAGGCCCTTCAAAAGAGCGCACGAGCGCTCGCGTGGAAAAACGAGAATTTATTGGCAATACAGATTCCTTCGTCGATTGATGCGCTCGACGAGGGGGAGCGCTCAATCATCAGGAATGAAGTGCCGGAGTATGAACGCTCCTACAAGGCCGGCAAGCGTCAAGCGATTGCCGTGGTCAATGCCAAGGATGTGGCCTGCCTGGACGACTTAGACAACGAGGGATCGACCACCCTGATCAAGTTTGCTGGTCAGCCCAGCGTCGAAGGGCTGCGACAAGCCTTCCTCGACCCTGATTCGCGTGTCCGCCTCAACTCCGACGAGGACCCTGAGGAGCACTCGGAGTTGGCGGCCATCACGTGGGAGGGCGGAGGCTTTCTTGACGGCGGCGCGATTTACTTCAATCCAAACCTAAACGTACTCATAGGCGGACGTGGGACAGGCAAGTCGACCGTGATCGAGAGCATTCGGTACGCCTTGGATCTCGAACCTGACGGAGACGAAGCGCTCAATGCCCACCGCGATATCGTCCGTCATGTGCTCCGCAGCGGCACCAAGGTGTCGCTGCTGGTGCGTTCGCTGCATCCCACCAAGCGCCAATATCGCATTGAGCGAACCGTTCCGAATCCGCCCATCGTTCGCGACGACGAGGGCCAGGTATCGAACCTGCGGCCGACTGACGTGCTGCCTCGAGCTGAGGTATTCGGCCAGCACGAGATATCTGAACTCACCCGCAGCGGCCCCAAGCTCACCCGGCTACTCCACCGCTTTGTGCGTTCCGACGTCGACCTCGAAGCACGCAAGGCAAGCATTCAGCGCGAACTGCGAGCCTCCCGCAAAGCGATACTCGAAGCCGATGAAGAGCTCGCCTCGATCAACGAGCGCCTTGCCGAACTGCCCCAGCTTGAAGAAACCTTGGAACGGTTTCAAGAAGCTGGTCTCGAAGACCGTCTCAAAGACCAGAGTTTGCTGGTTCGCGAGTCCCGGATCGTTGACTCCATTCCGGAACGCCTTCAGCCAGCACGCGAAGTCTTGGCGACGTTGCGCCAAGAGTTGCCTATCGACCGCACCTTCGTGTCATCGCGCGCGCTAGCCGACTTGCCCGGCGCGCCGATCCTCGATGCGGCAAATGCAGTTCTGATTGAGTTGAGCGACTCACTCGAATCGGTCGCACAGCAGGTCGAGAGCGTGTTGGAGCGAGCTGAGCAACGCATCGACACCATCACCTCGGAGTGGTCGGAACACAAGGCGGTGATCGACGAGCGATACGAGGCAATCCTTCGCGAACTACAGAAGTCAGCCGTTGACGGGGAGGACTTCATCCGCTTGCGGCGCAGTATTGAGAATCTGCGCCCCCTCGAAGAACGGCACTCAGCACTCGTGAAACTGCGTAGCGAGGAACTTCAACGGCGACGAAACTTGCTTGACGAGTGGGAGGGCGTCAAAGCCACCCAATTCCGCGAGCTTGTCGGCGCTGCGAAGCGTGTGAACAAGCGACTCAAGGGATACGTCCGGGTTGAAGTCAGTCCCGCAGGCGATCTGACGCCATTGACAGCCTTGCTGAGAGACGAGGTCGGCGGTCGGCTAGACGTCGCGATCCGGCAACTCGAATCAGCCGATGAGTTGTCCCTCACGGATCTCGTGGCTCGATGCCGTAGTGGCGCCGCTGAATTGGCCGAGCACTACAGCATCACTCGACAACAAGCAGAGAGCATCGCCAGCGGGGGCGAAAGCACACTCATGAAGATCGAAGAGCTGGAGTTGCAGCCGACCACCGAGTTGCTTCTGAACACATCGGGCAGTACCGGCGATGAGTCGTGGCAGTCGCTCGGCAAACTGTCGAAAGGCCAGAAAGCCACTGCCGTGCTGCTGCTATTGCTGCTTGAATCTGATGCTCCGCTGATAATCGACCAACCTGAGGACGATCTCGACAACCGCTTCATCAGCGAGGTCATCGTCGGGAAAATGAGGGAGAACAAGAGGCAGCGCCAATTTGTCTTCTCAACGCACAATGCGAATATTCCCGTACTAGGTGATGCTGAACTCATCTTGGGTCTTGATGCGAAGGGTGATGTCGACGATGGCGACGATGAAGGACGGGCATTTCTCCGACCGGAGCACATGGGGTCCATCGATACGCCGTCGGTTCGGGCACTGGTAGAGGAAATCCTTGAAGGCGGCAAAGAGGCTTTCGAGCGCCGCCGTCGCAAGTATGGCTTCTGAAGGCAACTGATGAACCAGACCGACTTGCTACGGCTGATTGCCAGCGGTGAGAACTCGCGCGTGGAATTCAAGCGGGACGACACACAACCGGGCAAGCTCGCCGCGGTACTCGCTGGACTGCTGAACCTCGAAGGCGGACATGTGCTGCTCGGCATCGAGGACGACGGCGGCGTCTCCGGGCTGTCGCGTGCGGTTGCAAGAGCCGAGGAGTGGATCATGCAGGTTGCTCGCGATCACCTGGAGCCCTCCATCATCCCGAACTGGGAGGTCATCGAGTCTGACGGCGGCATCATGGTCGGCATCGTGACCGTGCCGGCCAACGCACCCGACAAACCGTACAAGTCCAAGCAGGGGTCGCACTGGGTTACCAAGGTCCGTGCAGGCACCACGACACGCGATGCGACTCGTGAGGAGGAACAACGGCTGTATCAGCAGTCGGGCGGACTCCGCTACGGCCTCAAGCCGGTACCAGGAGCCAGTGCTGCCGATCTCGACACACGACGCCTTCAGGATTACTTCGTCCGCATCCGCGGCGATGCGGAGATGCCCAACCCCAGTTCAGAGTCGTGGCGCAGGCTGCTCTGCAACCTCGAGCTGGCCACCGAAACCGGTGGTGAAACGTATGCCACCGTTGACGGGATGCTCCTGTTCGGCCTGAACACAGGGCGATTCTTGCCGCAATGCGGAATTCGGGCGGTGTGCTTCCCGGGCCATGAGTCCGACTATGCCACGAGATCCGACGAGAGCATCAAGGGCCCGCTAGTGGCTTTGCGCTCGGTCGACGGTGAGCTAGTCGAAACCGGAGTCGTGGAAAGGGCTCTCGACTTCGTCCGCCGCAACACAGGTGCCTCCGCAGCGCTGGAGGACGGTCGCCGTGTCGAGCGCCCCGATTTCCCTGAGCCAGCCATTCGCGAGGTTGTTGTCAATGCACTTGTACACCGCGACTACAGCATCACTGGGACCGATGTGCTGTTATCGGTCTTCGGCGATCGAATCGAAGTGCAGAGTCCTGGGAGCCTGCCGAACACCATCAGCGTCGAGGGTATGCGTGAAGGAGCCCGTTATGCGCGTAACCAGGTGATGATGAGCATCATGCGTGACTACGGCTACGTCGAGGGGTTGGGCATGGGCATCCGCCGACAGGTCATCCCCGCCATGGCGCAGCACAATGGCACCGAACCAGACTTCTCCGAAGAAGAATCCCGCTTCACCGTCTCCCTGAGGAAGTAGAAGTCGCCATAGGAACCGCTAGCCGTCTGTGGCAAGATAGGGGCGACAACCACGCGGGAGCTCGAGGATCGTCGGGCTGAGAGGGTGTCCGCTGGCACCGACCGCTGAACCTGATCCGGATAACGCCGGCGAAGGGAGATGATGATGAGCGAGAGCACCAACGGCAACGCGCCGAACCAGGAGGGCTTCCCACCCAGCGAAAAGCCTGCCCGGGAGAAGGTGTACGTGGCCGGCACCCGGCCCGACGTGCGAGTGCCCTTCACCCAGGTGAACCTGACTGAGCCAGAGCCGCCGTTCTTGCTTTACGACACCAGCGGACCGGGATCCAACCCCAATGTGGGTTTGCCGCCGCTGCGGCTGGATTGGATCGCCGAGCGGGACGACACCACCGAGATCACGGGCCGCATGGCCGATCTGCGCGACGATGGCCGTCGGGCGGTGCGCACCGGACAAGCCTCCGACCCGTTCTTGGGCGAGCGCCGCCCTGTGCTGCGGGCCAAGGACACGGCGGTGACCCAGATGGCCTACGCCCGCCGGGGGGAGATCACCCCGGAGATGGAGTTCATCGCCACCCGCGAGCGGCTCGACGCCGAGTTGGTGCGTTCCGAGGTGGCCCGGGGCCGGGCCATCATCCCGGCCAACGTGAACCATCCTGAGTCGGAGCCGATGATCATCGGGCGCAAGTTCTTGACCAAGGTCAACGCCAACATCGGCAACTCGGCGGTCACGTCGTCGATCGCCGAAGAGGTGGAGAAGATGACCTGGGCCACCAAGTGGGGGGCCGACACGGTGATGGACCTGTCCACCGGCGCCGACATCCACACCACCCGAGAGTGGATCATTCGCAACTCGCCGGTGCCCATCGGCACCGTGCCCATCTACCAGGCTCTGGAGAAGACAAACGGCGCGCCCGAGGAGCTCACTTGGGAGATCTACCGCGACACGGTGATCGAACAGGCCGAGCAGGGGGTGGACTACATGACCGTCCACGCCGGGGTGCTGTTGCGCTATGTGCCGCTCACCGCGGAGCGCACCACCGGGATCGTCAGCCGGGGCGGCTCGATTCTGGCCGCCTGGTGCCTGGCCCATCACCAGGAGAATTTCCTCTACACCCACTACGACGAGCTGTGCGAGATCTTCGCGGTCTACGACGTGGCCTTCTCCTTGGGCGACGGACTGCGGCCGGGATCGATCGCCGATGCCAACGACACCGCCCAGATGGCCGAGCTCCAAACCCTGGGCGAGCTCACCGGGCGGGCCTGGGAACACGACGTGCAGGTGATGATCGAGGGGCCGGGCCACGTGCCACTCAACAAGATCAAAGAGAACGTGACCTTGGAGCAGGAGTGGTGCCAAGACGCCCCCTTCTACACTCTGGGCCCGCTCACCACCGACGTGGCCCCCGGCTACGACCACATCACCTCGGCCATCGGGGCGGCCAACATCGGCTGGTACGGCACCGCCATGCTCTGTTATGTCACCCCTAAGGAGCACTTGGGGCTGCCCAATCGGGCCGACGTGAAAGACGGGGTGATCGCCTACAAGATCGCCGCCCATGCCGCTGATGTGGCCAAAGGCCATCCGGGGGCCCAAGAGTGGGACAACGCCCTCTCGAAGGCCCGGTTCGAGTTCCGCTGGGCCGACCAGTTCAACCTGTCGCTCGACCCCGAGACGGCGCTCAACTACCACGACGAGACCCTCCCGGCCGAGCCGGCCAAAACCGCCCACTTCTGCTCCATGTGCGGACCCAAGTTCTGCTCCATGAAGATCACCCAGGACGTGCGGGACTTTGCCGCTCGCCAGGGGGTGGACGAGTCGGTTGCTATCGAGCTGGGCATGAAGTCGAAGGCCGACGAGTTCCGGGACCAGGGGGCCGAGATCTACTCGGCCGGGTCGTGACCCTGGGCGAGGGCAACGGCTTCAATGACGCTGATCGACCATGAGCTAGCCGTGAGTGATCCGGTGACCACACATGTCCCCCGGCTGCATGTCCCCCGGCTGCATGTCATCGTCGACTGCGCCTCTTTGGCCGATGCCGCCTTCCGAGGCGGAGCCCCTGCGGTGCAGGTGCGGATCAAAGAGGCCCGCGACATCGCAGTGTTGGCAGAGTGCCAGCGCATTATGGCATCGGCTCAGGCCACAGACGCGATGGTGATCGTGAACGACCGGGCAGACATCGCGCTGGCCGCAGGAGCTCACGGAGTACACGGCGGCGCCAATGACCTGCCAGTGGCCGAGATGCGTCGCCTGCTCGGCCCCGATCGAATAGTGGGGAGCACCGCCCGTGATCCCGAGTCCGCACTCCGCCACCAAGACGATGGGGCTTCGTACGTGGGGGTCGGGCCGGTGTACGCCACCGCCACCAAAGACGGTCTGCCCGATCCGCTGGGGCCGACTGGGGTGGAGAGGGTGGCCGCCGCGGTGGACATCCCGGTGATCGCCATCGCCGGAATAACCGCCGCCCAGGTGCCGGAATTGCTGGACGCTGGGGCCCACGGTGTGGCGGTGATCGGGGCAGTGGCCCACGCCGCTGACCCGGCCGCGGCCACTGCCGAGCTGCTGGAGGTCTTCGGTGGCTGACGTGCCCTCGTACCCGGATGTCATCATCGTGGGTGGCGGCATCATCGGATTGTCGGCCGCCTGGCGGCTCCGGCAAGACGGCGCCGAGGTGGTGGTGCTCGATCCCGCCCCGGGCACCGGGGCCAGCCACGCGGCGGCGGGGATGCTGGCCCCCATCCACGAGGCCTACTGGGGCGAGAGCCACATCTTGGAGCTGAACCTGGCTGCCAGTCAGGCGTGGCCGGCCTTCGCCGACTCTCTGGGGGCCGATGCCGTGGACTACCGCCGCAACGGGATGCTCATGGCCGCCTACGACGCCGACGACAAGGCACTGCTCGACAACCTGGGCGACCTGCACGAGCAGGAGGGCCTACCGGTGGACCGGCTTCGGAGCCGGGAATGCCGAGCCCGAGAGCCGCTGCTCGCCCCCGGCGTGCGGGGCGGGGTGTACTCTCCGCTCGACCATCAGGTGAACCCCCGCCGGGTGGTGGCCGAGCTGTTGAATCGAGTGCCCACCATTCCGGTCTCAGCCACCGAGGTGAGCCGGAACCAAGTGGTGGCCAGCGATGGCCACACGGTGACCGGCCAGCAGGTGGTGGTGGCCGCCGGGGCGTGGAGCGGCCGGTTGCTGGGGGTGCCCATCCGGCCCATCAAGGGGCAGATCCTCCGCCTGAGTGGCCCGGAGGGACTGCTGCAACTGCCGGTGCGGGGGGTGGTGCGGGGGTCGAGCGTGTACGCGGTGCCCCGCAGCGACGGTGAGATAGTGGTGGGTGCCACCCAGGAAGAGCAGGGCTTCGACACCCGGGTGACCGCGGGGGGCGTCTACGAGCTGCTCCGAGACGTGCTGGCCCTGCTGCCCGGGCTGAGCGAGATCGACCTGGTGGAAACGTGGGCCGGCCTGCGCCCCGGAGCGCCCGACAATGCCCCCATCATCGGCACCGGCCGCGACGGCATCGTGTACGCCACCGGCCATTACCGCAACGGCATCCTCACCGCGCCGATTACCGCGACCGCCGTGTCTGCACTAGTGCAGGGTCACAAGACGCCGCTGGACTTGTCGCCATTCAGCCCCAACCGGTTCGACGCCCGGCCGAGTGGTCACACTCCACACCCCGGACACCTCAGCGGAGTGCCGGCATGATCATCGTGGTTAACGGGGAAGCTCGAGATGTACCGGCCAACTGCACGGTAGGGGCACTGGCCCCTGACCAGCGAGGGGTTGCCGTGGCAGTGAACCGGGAAATCGTCCCTCGCAGCCGGTGGGGCCAAGCCCATTTGGCTGAGGGCGATCGAGTCGAGATTCTAGAAGCGGCCAAGGGGGGATAGGTGGGCGACTCGGGCAAACCCCCAGACGGTAGGTCGTAGTGAGCGACTCGTGGACCGTTGCTGAGCGCAGCTTCGCTAGCCGGCTGATAACAGGCACCGGGGGCGCCCCCAATCTCGCCGTACTGGAGCGAGCACTAGTGGCGTCGGAATGCGAGATGGTCACGGTGGCCCTACGGCGGGTATCCCCCGAGGCCACCGGCTCGGTGCTGGAGGTGATCGACCGCTTGGGCCTTGACGTACTGCCCAACACCGCCGGCTGCCACACCGCGGCCGATGCCGTGCTCACCGCCAAATTGGCCCGGGAGGCGTTCGAAACCGACTGGGTGAAACTGGAGGTGATCGCTGACGACATCACCCTGTTGCCGGAAGGCATCGAGTTGGTGGAAGCGGCCGAGACTTTGGTGGACGACGGCTTTACAGTGATGGCCTACACGAACGACGACCCGGTGCTGGCCCGCCGCCTCGAAGACCTGGGGTGTGCCTCCGTTATGCCGCTGGGGGCGCCCATCGGGTCGGGACTGGGCATCCGCAATCCCCACAACATCGAGATGATCGTGGAGCAGTCGGCGGTGCCGGTGGTGCTGGACGCCGGCATCGGCACCGCCTCCGACGCTGCATTGGCCATGGAGCTGGGCTGCGACGCGGTCATGGTGGCGTCGGCCATCACCCGGGCCCGCGACCCCGAGCAGATGGCCACCGCCATGCGACTGGCCACCGAGGCCGGGCGGCAGGCCCGCCTGGCCGGCAGGATCCCCAAGCGTTTCGGTGCCGAGGCCTCGACCTCCCCCCAGGGTCGTGCCCGGTTCTGACCACCGCCGGCCGTACAGCCCCAAGCGGGCACTGTCGTCAGAGCTGCTCGTGCTCACCGACGTAGTGGTGAAGGCCCCTGCGGTGATCTTTCGGGCCAAAGACCGCCCACCGCAGATCAGGCGGGAGCTGGCCCGGTTGATGAGTGAGCAAACCGACTGCCTGATCCTGGCGTCGATGATTGATCCAGTGGCCGACGGGGTGCATTTGGCCGGGTTCGACCGCTACCCCAAGGTGTACCAGGGCATCGTGGGACGGTCGTGCCACGGACTCGACGAGGTGCGCCAGGCCGAGCTTGAGGGGGTGGACTACGTGACCATCTCCCCGGTGTTCGAAACCGAGTCGAAACCCGGCTACGGGCCACCGTTGGGGCTGGGCGGTCTGGGACGGATCGTTCGGCAGGCCCATGTCCCGGTGTACGCATTGGGGGGGATCGGCCTGGGCCGAGTGGCCGCCTGCCGAGACGCCGGGGCGGCTGGCGTGGCAGTACAGGGGGCGGTGGCCCGCAGCCCCGACCCCCAAGAGACCATCGCTGCTCTCCTGGACGAATGGCACTCGGGATGAACCCTCCTGTAGCGCTCAGCATTGCTGGGTCGGACTCCTCGGGCGGCGCGGGGATTGCCGCCGATCTGGCCACATTCGCCGCCCTGGGAGTACACGGAACCGCGGTGATCACCGCAGTAACCGCCCAAAACACGGTGGGCGTCCAGGGGATACACCCCATTCCGGCCGACTTCGTGGCCCAGCAACTCGACTCGGTGCTAGACGACCTGCCGGTGGCCGCGGTGAAATCCGGGATGCTGGGCAGTCGGGAGGTGATCGACGTGATCGGCGATTACGCGGCAGCCGGGCGGCTGCCCAACCTAGTGGTTGATCCGGTGATGGTGTCGTCGACCGGAGACCGACTGCTCGATGAAGAGGCCGAGGCCGCATATTTGGAGCTTTTGGGGCATGCGGCTGTCGCAACTCCCAATGCCCGTGAGGCAAGGGTGCTCGGTGAGGCGGGCAGGTGTGACGAGCCAGCTGATCTTGCGGCACTGTGCCTAGGCGTGCTGGTGATTACTGGCGAACACACCGCCACCGATTGGATTTACCACGAAGATAGGTGGTTTGAGCTGGCCGCCGATGTGATCGATTCCTACAACGACCACGGCACTGGCTGCACTTTTTCTGCTGTGGTGGCCGTTGGATTGGCGGTGGGAATTGACCCAATGGAAGCCATCACTGCTGCCAAGGCTTTTGTTCGCGATCGCCTCACTCGTTCGGCAGAATGGGACTTGGGCGCGGGCCGGGGGCCGGTGGCGCACCTTATGGGGCCAGAGTTATGAGCGTTAGCCCGTCGGAGATGGGGAGCATCACTTGGGTGGTCCGGGGGTCGGCGACCACGGAATCGTTGAACTCTCGAATGTTGGCGGTATCGGGGTTCTCTTCGAGGTCGGCATCGGGGTCGGCTACCCGGCCGCCCCACAGCACGTTGTCCACCAGGATGATTCCCTTAGGGCTGAGACGGCGCACGATCTCCTCGTAGTAGGTCTGGTACGACCGCTTGTCGGCGTCGATGAAGGCCAAATCGATGAACAGGTCATCGGGCAGTGCGGCCAAGGTCTCGGCCGCAGGGGCGATTACCACCTCGATGCGATCGGCCACCCCGGCCCGCTCCCAAAACGGGCGGCCGATGCTCACCCACTCGTCGCTCACGTCACAGCACAGCAGCCGTCCTCCGGGCGCCAGCCCTCGGGCGACGGACAGGGCCGAGTAGCCGGTGAAGGTGCCCACTTCCACCGCGAACCGCACGTCGAGCAGGCGCGTGAGCATGGTCATGAAGGCACCCTGCTCAGGGGCGACCTGCATTCCAGAAATACGCCCCAGCTCGGCGGTGGCGTCGATCAGCTCCTGGGCGATGGGGTCGATGCCCGCGCCGTGCGCCACCAGGTACTCGTGCACATTGGCGCTGAGGCCGATGCCCTTAGGGGTCATGCTCGTCCCAGCACTGAATCCACATCAATGATGATGGCCCGCCGGTCGGCGCCCCGGTCTTTGGCGGGGCTGTAGCGCTCGCCGTAGCGGGCCACCGCCTCGGCGCACTGCTCAGGATCGGCGGTGACGGTGGCGTGGCCCTCCAGGGTGACCCACCGGCCGCCGTCCACCTGGCACAGTGCGGCTCTGCCGCCTCCGGCCGCCTCCAACATGCGCACCTTCTTGGCCCCGGCCCAGGTGATGATGCGGGCGGTGGCGGTGTCGGGATCCCAGGTGAACCCCACCGGGGTCACATGGGGGGTGCCGTCGGGGCGCAGAATGGTGAGCGACGCCAGATGGCGATCCCGGAGGAATTCGTTCATCTCGTCGGTGAGACTGTGGGGATCGTGGGCCATCGGCTCATGCCTCCTTGGTGAGCAGGGGCTCGGGGAGCGGGCGGGCGTACACAACCACGAGGCGCTGCGTGGCCCGGGTCATGGCCACATACAGAGCTCGCATCCCCTTGGGGAGCTTTTCGCAGATGTCGGCCGGCTCCACCACGATGGCGGTGTCCACCTCAAGCCCCTTCACCAACTCCACCGGCACGATGGTCACCCGGGACTCCAGGCCTCGCTCATACACCAAACCGTGATCGACGTCGGCAACGGTGAGTGCCTCAGAGATGGCATCGGCCAGTGCGTTGTGGCAGATCACCGCCAGGTTCCCGTTGGCCAACGCGCTGAACTCGGCCTTTACCTCCCTGACGACGGCGGCGGTCAGGCTGCTGGAGCCGGGTTCGCTGTCTTGGACACTGCCTTGTCCGTTGCCCTGGCCATTGCCGGAGGCTGGGGCTTGATGGGCGATCACGGGAACGAATCGGGGAGGGCGCCCCTCAATGCGAATCGATTGAGGCGGTACCAGGCCGGGCATGGCGGCGTCGAGCACCTTGGCAGCCACGTCCATGATGGGCTCGGGTAGGCGATACCCGATGGTCAACTCGGAAAATCGGGGGTCGACGTGGTCGGGGAGGTGCTCGACCACGCTGTCCCAGGAGTCGTGCCCCCATGCCGAGGTGGCCTGGGCGATGTCGCCCACCACGGTCATCGACCCGTTGAGCGAGCGGCGGCTGATCATCCGGAGCTGCATGGGCGAAAGATCTTGGGCCTCATCCACCACGATGTGGCCGTAGGTGCGAATCGAGTCCGACTGCTTGTGGCCGGGTCGGGGGCCCAACAGGGCCAGGGCCTCATCCAGCAAGGGGGCGTCGTCGGCCGTCCACACAACTTCGGAGGCATGGGGTTGTCGGGAGCGGTAGAGCAGGTCGGTTTCCTCTGAGGTCAACACCGATCCGGCCGCCGAGCGGAGCAGCGCGGGAGAACCGAACAGGTCGTGCAGCAGGTGGGATGGGGTGAGCACCGGCCACATCCACTCCAAGGCCTCCCGCAGTTCGATGCTGCCATGGAGTTGCTCGCGCACCGCCTCCATATCAGGGGCGGGGGAATCGGTGCGGGCACCGCTGTCGGCCAGGTGCTGGTACACCTGTTCTTCCACAAAGCGACGGGCCCGGTTGTGGGTGCGGAACCGCTTGCGGGCCTGGCGAACGATCTCAGCGCTCTGATCCACGGTAAGCCGGAGACGACGCAGGCCAAACCCCACCGTCACGTCGGCGCGCAGCGGGCGCTGGCGATCCCGGCGAGCCCGGCGCAGCACCGTGATCATGCGCAGATCGCCCTTGATTCGGGAGATACGAGGGTTGTCTAGCCCTTTGACCCGGGTGCCGGGCAACAGGTCGGCCAGCATCGATACCTCCACGCCAGCCTCGCCCAGCGACGGAAGCACCTGCTCGATATAGGTCAAAAACAGGCGGTTGGGGCCGAGCACCAGCATTCCCTGGCCTTCGAGGGGAAAGCGGTGGGTATAGAGCAGATAGGCGGCTCGGTGGAGAGCGGCCACCGTCTTGCCGGTGCCAGGGCCGCCTTGCACCACGAGAAGGCCAGACAGCGGGGAGCGGATAATGGCGTCCTGCTCGATCTGAATGGTGGCGGCCGCGTCGGCGAGGCGGCCGGTGCGGCCAGCTTCCAAACCGGCTCGAAGGGCGGCCTCCCCCACCAACGGCATCCGGCCCCGGCCGTTGGTTTCGCCGAAGTACTCGTCTTCCACCCCCAGCAGCTCCCGGCCTCTGGTCACGAAGTGGCGCCGTCGAGACAGGCCCATGGGCTCGCTACCCGTGGCCCGGTAGAAGGCCTCGGCCGCCGGGGCCCGCCAGTCGATGGTTACCGGCTCCTGGTCGTCATCCCACACCGCCACCCGGCCCACGTAGAGCTGGTCGCCGCCCTGCTCGTCGCTCCAGTCGAGGCGACCGAACACCAGCGAGGCGTCACCGATGTCCAGAACGCTGAGGCGGGTGCTTATCGAATCCCAAATGATCTCCCGCTCATAGCGGGCCTGATGGGTGCCGCCCGCGCCCACCTCAACCATCCCCTTAAGCGACAGCGCCCGCTCCCGGGCCGTCTCAAGGGCTTGGTGGGCCCGATCGATGTATGTCTGTTCCGCGGCGTGATCCGGATGAATCGGAGACTCCTCAGACTGAGTTCAAAATCAGTGAACGTTCAAGTCTAATACGCCGATGGACGATTAAGCAGACCCGGCCTCGCCGATCTCCGTGAAACTCAGGATGGCTCGAAGATGAGCTCGGGCACCACGACCTCCCATGTGTCGCACAGGATCTGATCCTGGTACTGCGGCTCTGAACGGTTGCGGCTCCAAGAGACAACGGCGAACACGGTGGCACGGTGACAGGCCATCCCCTTTATGGGTTCGAAAGCTTGGGCGAGCTTTCCTACGACTACCCCGGCATCGTCAAGCAGTTCCCACTTTCCCGACCGCTGCCGTACCCGTAGCGGATCATTTGGTGACAACTCAGCGATGGCACGGTGCAGATGGTGCTGAAGCGGTTTTCGGCCAGCGAAACCCAAGTCGACTTCCCTCAGACTGAGCTGTCGATATTGCCGAGACAACTCTGGTGGCGGTGTAGGTAGCCCGACAGGTTCTCGCCAAACAACTGCTGCACTGTCCCGCAGCGCTTCCTTCATCGGATTCAGATCGCCAAGATCCCCGAGGGCAAGGGTTTGGCGGGCGCGGGTCATGGCGACGTAGTACAGGCGACGCTCGGCGTCGGGGTCTTGATCTTGTCCGACGCGATCCCAACCGCCATCAAGCACGACCACATGGTCGAACTCCAGGCCTTTGGCGCGGTGAGCGGTCGCGAGCAGCAGCCCTCGTTGGCGCTTGCGCGCTTCGCGCCCCCACTCGGCCAGCCACTCAATGAATGTGCCCACCGGGACTTCGGCCGGGCCCGCTTCAACCTCGTGGTCCTCAAAGGCTTCCTGCAAAAGGTCAGTCCAAGGGGTGTGCTCTTGCCCGCTCAGCCAGGCACGCAGGTCGGCGATTCCAACGAGGGCGGGATCGCGCCGTCGGAGCCAGCCCAACAGAGCCTGTGTCTCTCGGAGATGCCAAACGCTCGGTATTTCCTCGTTGGCCATATCTACTGGGATGCCCTCGATTTCGCAAAGGCTCCGAAGCGGATGCAGGTAGTTCCATTCCCGGGCAATGACGGCGCAACGTGACCAGTCCCACCCCGTATCAAGGCTGGCCAGCCGTTGGAGCTCGGCCATGGCCGTCTGGGCCTGAGAGATGGCGTTGCGCCCGGCGGGAACCACCTGTACCCTGCCACGGCCCACCGGGTCGAGTGCCGCCCACAACCCGCCTGCTGAATCCCTCGACCGTCCCTTGTCTATTCGGATCTCATGGTCCGCCTTCATCCGTTTCCGGGCTGGCTCGATGACAGCGTTCGCAGCATCGATGATGTGGCGGGTTGATCGGTAGTTGTCCACCAGGAAAGCGGGTCGGGCCTGGTAGTCCTCCTCGAATCTGCGAATGAACTGTACCGACGATCCCTTGAACGCGTAGATGTTCTGATCGTCGTCGCCCACCGCGAACAAGGTCAGCTTGGCATCGGCATCTGCTTGAGTCCGGCCAGCCAAGGCCGAGATGAGGTCGTACTCCTCGCGGCCGACATCTTGGTATTCGTCTACCAGAATCCATCGGAACCCCGCTAGCAGCCGGACCCGCGTCTCCTCGGCCTCCTCGGGAGGCAACCCGTCGCCGCGCAACAACCCGGCGGCCTGGGTAAGGATGTCTTGGAATAGCTCGTTATCGGGGCGGTCGGCGCGCTCCGAGAAGCTGGTGCCAACAAGTCTCATGGCCAGGGCATGGCAGGTGAGCACCAGTACCCTTCGCGAGTCGTCTCCAACCAACTCAGCAAGTCGGCGACGTATCTCAACTGCGGCATGCCGGTTGTAGGCCAGGGCAAGAATGCCCCGAGGGTCCTCGCGCCTGACTCGAATCAGATAGGCGATTCGATGTACCAGCACCCGGGTTTTTCCTGAGCCGGGTCCGGCCAACACCAGCATATTGGTGGTCTCGCGGTCGTCGGCCACTAGACGGCGCTGCGAGGGATTTCTCAGGCTCTCGACGATGTTGTGCCACGACTCTGGCAACGTCTGTCGGGAGAGGTCCTGGTCGCGGTCGGGAAGCCAGAGGTTCAGAAACTCGGCTTCTCCCAAAACGAAGTAGTCGAGAGACAGGCGAAGAGCATCGGCCATGGTGCCCAACCCACGCTGGGCGTACTCGGCCATGACATGGATCTGGCGCACGGACTCCTCGTAGTGGACCTGCAACGACTGGAAGTCGGACTGTGAAAAGCCGCGTCGTTCGGGTGACAGGCGAATGGTCATGGCCGGGCGGAACACTGTGAGGCCCCGATTCAGCCTGATGACCTCCTGCTCGTGCAGCCACAACAGCGAACGGTCCACGAGCTTGCGGAAATCCTTGACCTCCGCTTGCAGCGCGAGGTCGCTCTCCACAGCATGCGTCAGCTTTCCCAGTGTGGTCTCGGCCAACAGGTCGGTGCCGCGCCGACCCGAGGGCAGACACGAGAGCAAATGATCGAGCAGGCGAGCGGCGCCAGCCCGCCGTCGTTTCGCTATCTTCCCCAGCAAGCCCCATTCCCGCTTCAGCGTCACCCAAACGCTCTCGGAATCGGGGTGGCTCACCGCGATGCTGCCGGCGGCAGACTCCTCATCACGTCCGTCTTCTGCGATCCCTTGCAGGATTCGCACTATGTGCTCTGGCCTTACCTGTTCGTGGCCTGCGTCTTTGATCCGCTGGTTAACTGCGCGGAGATTGAGCGGGGCACGATCTCCGACTCCCATGTCGGGGGCCAACTCCTGCATGAGCTCCAGCAACTTCTCCTCCACCCCAGCCGCCTCGGTGAGCCGCTGCTGCGAACTCCGGGCAACACCGGCATGGACGAAGGCAGTCAACACCGTGTCGTTGCTGGCGATTCCGCACTTCTCGAGGTCGTAGAGCGCACCCCGCACCTGTCCGGGGCTAAGACCGACGGTGGCCATCAGCATGTCGGTGGAGATGCCTTCGTCGGGGTTGGCTTCGAGCAGCTTCTGCACGATGGCAAGGAGCCTCTCCCGCGCTGGATCGCCCAGCCGTCGGGCCTCAAGCTTCCTCTTCGCTTCCTCGACCGAACTCACGCGCAGCGAAGAGGGGAAGATCTGCACTCGGTTCTCTTCACGGGTAAGCAGATCCGACTCCTCCAGCCAGGTGATTGCGGTTCGCGCCCTGGTGTCGTCGGTGGCCGAATCCCGTCGGAAGTCGTATTCCTGGTCGTTGATGAGGATCTCACCGGTGCTGGCCACCACTTCGTCGCTGCCGTTTCGCTTACTCAACCGACGAAGTGCCCGAAGAACTCCGTGTATCTCCCGCCGGGTGAGCCGGGAACGAGCCGACATGCCGAATTGCCGTTCTACGTCATCTCTCGTATAGAGCAGCACGCAGTGGGCTTGTTGCTGGTCTCTTCCGGCACGGCCCGCTTCTTGCAGATAGTTCTCCAACGAAGAGGGAACGTCGGCGTGAACCACCAGCCGCACATCGGGTTTGTCTATGCCCATGCCAAACGCGTTCGTGGCGACGATCACCCGCAGCTCGCCCTCGATGAAGGAACGTTGGATGGTCTTTTTCTCTTCAGGCTGCAATCCAGCGTGGAATCGATCGGCTGAGACCCCGCGCGCCGTCAAGTAGTTGGCCATCTCTTCGGTATGTCGACGCGTCGCGCAATACACGATCGCACCGCCTTCGCGACCGGGCGGCAAGTGGTTTTCCAACATCTCGTAGACATCGTTGGACTTCATCGAACTGGTTGTCTCCACCACAACGAACTCGAGATTGGTGCGCGTGCTGCCGCCATCGAACTCCCGCATCTCGATATCAAGCCGTTCGCTGAAGTGATCGATGATGTCCCTTTTGACCTCGGGCTTGGCCGTGGCAGTCAGACACAGCAACGGCGGTACGGGGCCACCTTCTGCCTCTGCCCGCTCACGGATGTACCGGGCCACGTAGCGATAGTCGGGACGGAAGTCGTGACCCCACTTCGACAGGCAGTGGGCTTCATCTATCACCCAGCTGCCGATCTCGCGCTGGTCCAGCGCCCGTCGAAACGAGACGCTACGAAGCTGCTCGGGAGAGGTCATCACGATAGCGGCATCGCCGAGCCTCAGCTTTTCCAATGCGTTGGTGCGCTCGGGCATCGACAACATGCCGTTGACGGTGACACAGGAAGCGATGTTTCGGGCCTCGAGTCCTGCGACTTGATCCACCATCAGGGCCACCAAGGGCGAGATGACCACGGTTACTGCCCCAGTCTTCTCGTATCGCGAAAGGGCTGGTATCTGGTAGCACAACGACTTGCCCGTACCCGTGGGCAGAATCCCGAGGACGTGCTGGCCCTCCATCGCCGCTTCGACGATGGACTGCTGTAAGGAATGCCCTTGCCGTTCCGGGTCTTGCGGTTTGGGTCTGAAGGCGTCGAAGCCGAAGAGGCGCTTCAGTTCCTTGGAGGCATTGTGGCGCTCTCGGCACCAGGGACATCCCCGGTCGGCGCATCTGCGATCACGAAGTCGTCGAACCAATTGCCCGGCCTTGGGAAACTGGTGCCGAACCCAAGATGGCATGACCGAGTTGCCACCTGCCACCGACAACCACGCCAAGGCATAGGCGAGCGGCCAACTGTGCTGATCGGCTGATGCGATGGCTTCGTGGGCATACGTGCGGCAGGCGATGTGCTCAAGGCGGGCCTGGACCGCCTCCCGACCCTCGGCATCGGACGGCCGGGGTGATCGACGCAAGCACTCAAAGAAAAAATCGAAGCCGGTTTCGGGCTGCCCCCCGGTGAGCCAGTGCCAGGCGGCCAGCAGGTCGGATGGTGCCTCCAGCAGTTTTTCCTGCTGGTTATGGAAGACCTGCAAGGCCAGTTCGGCGTCCTGTTTTGGGTCGTTCTTACGCTCAGAGTTGAGTTGCCCGTCTTGATAATGCTTGACCAGATGGTGGTATGGGTTGCGAGGAAAGGCGAGTGGATTGAGCCACAGCGTGTCTATTGCCGGCAGTCGCAGCAGGCGTAGATCGGGCTTTTTGGCTTGCAGGCGGGGCAAGTCGAAGTCGATGAGATTGTGATTGAGCAAGAAATCTGCACCTTTGGCGAGATGGTCTAGCTCAGCCAGCGCCTGTTCAAACCGGCGGCCCCCTGAGGGGAATACAACGGACTTCCCGGTATCAGGGCGTACTCCGGCAAAGGCGTGGATGTGCTCGGTTTCCTTCGATACCTCAAGGTCGATAGCAAGGCAGCGAGACAGTCTCATGAGAAGACGCTGGGCTTCGATCTTGCTGCTCAGACCATCAGCAACGTCAGATCGAGCACGACTGTAGGTGTTTTCGACGGCTTGAGCGACTCCTTCTTCGGTCACAGTGCGGCGGCCTACCTAATCGTGTCCGGCAGGCAATTCTTGTGGCACGGTGAGGATGCTAGACGTTGACAGTTATGTGTCGACTATGTGTCGACTATCCCCTGCCAACACTCAACCGAACATTGTCAAGATTCATATGTTTTGACTGTAATTAGACTATTTATCATTCTTCACAAGATATGCCATGCACATACTGTCACTAGGGTCGGTAGACTGGTGAGCATGGAATCTGGGACGTTGACCAGGGGAAACGCCAGCACTGGCGTGCATGTTGAGGCGGTGGACATCGCCGGGTTGGACGATGCTTCCTTGGATTTTCGGTTGCGTCAGATAGGGCGGGCTCGCAATCAGTTGGACGGGTTCTTGGCAGAGGCGGTGGCGGAGAAGAAGCGACGCACCAGCCCGTATGACACGGCCAACACCCTGAAATCTGAGCTCCGCCAGTCGGGCCAGCAGGCCCAGCGCACCATGCGCGACGCCGAGCAACTCGAATCGCTGGCGGCCACCCGGGGAGCGCTTTCTGATAGCCGAATCACCTCAGAGCACGCCCGCATCCTGGGAACTGCGGCACAAGCAGGGCCCCTGGACGAAGACAAGATGCTGGCCGCTGCCGAGCACCAGACCCCCGAGCAATTGCGACGCACGGTGCGGGAGCACCAAGACGAGCTGTCTGGCGATACAGACGGTGCCAAGCGGCTCGAGCGCCAGCGGAGAAAACGCACCGCCAGCTTCACCGAGCAGGACGACGGCATGTGGCGCCTGTTCGCCTTGTTCGACCCGGTGACCGCCCAGGGTGTCCGGGCCGCGCTGAACCACAAGACCGATATGGCCTGGCACGCCACCACCGGCCGCGAGCGGCTCGAAGCCCGCCACCGCCGGGCCGACGCCATCGCTCAGCTTCTGACTCGCACCACAGACGGCGAGTCCGAGCAGCCCCAGCCGACCAGCCTGTTGATCCTGGCCGACTACGACGCCATCGACCGCCAACTCGGCAATCCTCGGTTGGCTGATGGCAGCCCGTTGCCTCAAGATGAGTTCCGCAAGCTGGCCTGCGGCGCCGAAATCCTCACCGGGATCTTCGATGCCGACCTGCAATGCCTCTCACTGGGCCGCCAACGCCACCCCAGTCCCCAACTCCGGGCCGCCATTACCGCTCGAGACCAAGGCTGCATCGGCTGTCGAGCTGAACCCGAGTGGTGCGTCTCCCACCACATCATCCACTGGGAAGACGACGGTCCCACCCAATCCGACAACCTCGTGCAGCTCTGCCACGACTGTCACCACAAAGTCCACCACCGCAACTGGGACGTCGAACACCATCCCGACACCGGCCGCCCCTACCTACGGCCCCCCTGGCAACAACCCCCCGAACCACCGCCCAGACGCTGACAAGCCGTGCTCAGTCAATCGTAGCTACGCAGGTTTCATTGGGAGGCTGGCCACACACCCCGAGGCTGGCCACACACCCCGAGGCTGGCAACATCAACGCTCCGAAATCGACGCGCTTAGGAAGTCTCAGCCTCGCCGATTTCTTTGAGGGCGTCGCCGATGGCGGCCCGCAGGCGACGGGCTAGCGGTGGGGGCAGGTGGGCTACCAGGCCATAGCCGGCCTGGCCCACTTCCTCGATGGTGAGCACCACCCTAGGGGTGGCGTCTTCGTAGTCGTCGGCGATGGCCACCGCCCACGACACCGGCGAGAACTCGTCGTCGTCACTGGGGGGGAGATCAGCCGGATCGAAGGGGTAGTCGTCAATAGACCTGCGCACCCCGGTGATGGTAGCGGGGTGCCGATACCGGAATGGCGGCGTTGGGCGATAGCACAGCGAGCCTTGGTGGTCTTGGCGTGACCAACCGTGCTGCCATCACCAACGATGCCTTTTCAGATCCGCTGTTCGGATTCCTCGCCCAACGCTGCTATCTCGGACTCAAGCTCGGCCACCAACTGCGGGAGGTTGTCGTTGCTTATGGCTATCCCTATCTCGCACCTGCCCGCGACGGCATCGGCACTGCTGCCTGTGAGCACGCCGCTTACCTTCTGCCTGTTGTTCACCGCTATCAACAGGCACGCGCCGCCCTCGCCCGTGCTCTCGGTCATCGAGATCGTCTTGTTCCACGCGAACTCGCGTGTGTACTTCGGGCCGACGTAGACGGCGCGCACGTCAGTGACGACGAACGCTCCGCCTGTACACAGCAAGCGGGGCATCTCAGGCTCGCGGTACACGGTCCCTTTGTGCTGGCCCACTCGGAGGGACACGCCTTTGGCAACTCGGATGCTGGTGCCCGCCGACCCGCCGCGGTATTGCGTCTTCCCCGCTTTCACCTCGACTAGCCCAGTCCCTTCAATGATCCCGATGACCTGCTCGTTTTTCTTGAGCACGATGGGGCATCCGTCGGATTCGTCATACGCACCGCTGATGTCATTGGCGATGGCGAGCTCCGACTCCAGCCGCTCCCTCTCCCGCTCTCGGACCTTCTCTCGGGCGGCCCTGTCGCGGGCCTCGCGGGCTGCCTGAGCCTCGCGGGCTTTCCGCGCCCTCTTCTCCTTGCGGTCTCGCAACCAGCCCATCAGGAACCTCCGATACATCCGTGCTTCTGGCTTTGCGGGGATTATGGCAGCGCAAGGGCGCGCTCGTAGAACTCGTTGCCGCCGTCGTCGGCAAACAGTCCACGGGCTCGCCGGTACTCACTTCCCTCAAACGGATGTCCATGACTGGCCCTTTCTGTCAATCGGCGGCAATCCGTTTGGCGATGATGCCAAACGTTGCGGCCACTTCCGTAAATGCCTGCTGTAGGGATTCGTAGTCAAAGCGCCCACGACTTTGTGCCCGAGCTTCAGACACGAAATCCATAGCTGCCACTTGGGCTGCCCCCCGCATCCCGGCTATCTGCGTTCTACTGATTGGGAGGAAGATATGCCCCTTGAACGATCCGTCATTCGGGTAAATGCGGCTCACAACCGACGGACCCCAAGGAGGCATTACGTCCCACGAGTCCTTACCAGAAGCCAGGAAGTCGTCGATCCCCGAAAGTGGCCAGTTAATTGCAACGGGCTCGGAAACGCTCATTGGTTCTGAGCCGCTGTTAGCGAATATGGCATCCAAGGCCGCTTGGGCTTTCGCCAGCTCGGTGATATCAAGACAGACCACCTGGTTACTGACTGAATACCCGGGGCGCACGAAGCTCTGATTGACACACCAAATCGGATCGAATGTCCTATACGCCGGAACAGCGGACCCTTGTTCATACCCACCGAGTTCCTGTCTCGCCCATTCGCGCAGGGGCGCTGTTCGTACATCATCACCCAATGTCATACAGAGGAGCAGCGCTTGGCATACATCGTCATCCAGCAAGCTCTGCTCTACGCTGGCCAGTCTCGCTTCAATGTGTCGAGCGAGCTTCCTTTTGGGTTTGGTTCCCAACACCTCATCACCCCTTCCGTTTGGTGACCGGCCTGGCGTACTGCGGCTGCCCGCCGATGGCTCCGTCTTTGTCCTTCATCAGTCCGTTGGGCATGACGGGAACCGAGTCGTTCAAGCGGGTCGTGTTGGCATCAGCGAAATCGCGCTGTTCGGCGGAATGCTTCTCGGGGAACGTTACCGGCGAGCTGCGTGTAAAGCTTGTTCATTGGCTGAACCCACTTGTCGACCTCAGATTATTGAACGATAAAAACCCAACACTGGTAGGATGAAGGCATGTCACCAGTCGCTGGGGTCCTGTCCCCGCTGGCGGCTGACGAGATCTCCGCTGAAGAGTATCTCGTCGGATTCCGCTGGCCTGCTGGAGTCCTATGCCCTAAGTGCGGTGCAGCCGATCCCAGTGTCAGGTCCCAGGACCCTCCGTTGAGGTGGCGGTGCCGATCCTGTCGGAGGGACTTCACCGCGACGACCGACACCGCCATGCACAGATCGAAAATAGGGCTCGCCAAATGGCTGGCCGCGATCTGGTCCTGGGACACTCGCCCCCCAGTTCTAGCGCGCGAACTCGGCATCTCCGCTCCGACATCGCGCCGTATCGCGGCTGCGTTGGAGATGACAGAGCAGCCGCCGGGAGAAGGCCGCCTAGCGGTCCTGCTCACCCAGCACCACGATCTGACCGAGGCGATGCGTGCCCGCCTGCCGGCCACCCTCCAACCCGAGGACAACCCCATCGCCGATCTGACCAGCGGGCAGCGGAACGTTATGGCTGTGCTGCGAAATAGACCCAGAGGAGCGGAGGCAGAGCAGATCGCCAGCGCTTCCGGGCTCACCGTTGAGCACACAGCAAGTTGCCTGGAAGCCCTATCAAAGCGGGGGTACACCTGCTGCGAGGAAGCGAGCGTTGCCTGGGGATACGGCTCGCTGACAGTTCCCCTGTGGTCCCTCGATCTCAATGATGAGTGCATCCTCGCCCTGGCATTTTTGCCAAGGAGGCCTGGCCCTGTAGACCGCTCCCTTCCTGAGCAAGTCCCGCCGGAGTTCTGGTGGCTGTTCTGGTCAGGCTCCCATGCAGGCGACCTCAGGCTCCCTGAGGACGCATTCCAAGTGGCTTGCACGCTTTTGGACGGACCTGATCGCGTCGCCCGCGAGTGGGCACTTCGATGCCTGCCTGTGGAGTCCCTTCAGCGATGTCGCGGGATGCGCGGATACGACATTGACCCGCTCGCCTCTGCAATCGACGCGGCGATCTTGGAGAGGTCCATTGCCTGAGATTGACGGATGGGCCGACTACATCCCGGAACCGGCAAGGGAGGTGTGGCCCATCCTGGGACGAGAGCTTAAAAAAATCGACGGATTCCTGGTGGGGGGAACAGCGCTCGCCATTCATTTGAGGCATAGAACATCCTTCGACCTGGATTACCTAGCAGCCGAGTCGTTCTCGGGGGCCCACCTCGCCAAGTCGCTCACGAGGAAAACTGGCGATGTCGAAGTCATCGACTCCGGTTCTGGGATCCTCCATGCCAGAGTCTTAGGCGTAGCCGTCCAGGTGTTCTGCCCGCCCCCGAGAGGAGCCAACCCCGGAGTGGAGAAAACCTTGCAGGAACCTCTTGAAATCGACGGCATGAGGGTGGCTTCACTACCTGATCTGCTGGCCACCAAGTTGGACGTCATCATGTACCGGGCCAAACTGCGTGACTACATCGACCTCAAATCCATAGACGAAGTAGGACCGTATTCCCTCGAAGACGGCTTCCTTTTCCATATGCGCCGCTATGGGACCACGTCGGCGTCGAAGGACTTGGAGAGAATCATCAACCTCCTCGACAACCCAGGAGAACTGGACCCTGATCGGGTGTTCGACTACCAGTCCTCTGACACGCTCGCCTATCTGAAGGCCAGAACGCCCGCTCTGCGAAGGCATCTGTACCAGATGAGAGTTCAATCCCCCAGTGCTCGTCGACCTAAGCCGTTCGATCCGCCGACGAAGTTCGGCACCGCCGAGTAGTTCGACACATCGAGATCACATCGACATCGTTGATGCCGACACCATTTGTCCTTTTGCATTGAGTCATATAGTGCTCAAATGGTTCCACCCTCGCCGATCTCTTTGAGGGCGTCGCCGATGGCGGCTTGGAGGAGGTCGGGCGCAAACCACTGGCGGTGTTGGCCCAGACCTGGCTGCGATGGCGCTGCCAGCCGTGCCGGTCGGTACGGTTTTGAGCGTGGCTGCCGGTTCCTCCATCGCCAATGACGCCTTTTTGCGGGCGTGTCGCGGGCTGCCGGTGGGGCGGGTGCCGGTGTGGTTCATGCGCCAGGCGGGGCGGTCGTTGCCTGAGTACCGGGCCATCCGGGGGGAAGGCTCGATGCTGGACACCATCGCCCGTCCCGAGGTGGCCACCGAGATCACCCTTCAGCCGGTGCGCCGTTATGGGGTGGACGCGGCCATCTTGTACTCCGACATCGTGGTTCCCACCCATGCCATCGGGTTCGGCGTCGACATCGTGCCCGGGGTGGGGCCGGTTGTGGAGCACCCGTTCCGCGAGGCCCGCGACCTGGATCGGCTGCGCCCGCTCGATCCCGAGGCCGACACCCCTTATGTACTGGAAACAGTCCGCAATCTGGTGGCAGAGCTCGACGTCCCGTTGATCGCCTTCGCCGGGGCGCCGTTCACCATGGCCTCCTATTTGGTGGAGGGAGGGCCGTCTCGCACCCACGCCCTCACCAAGCGGTTCATGCACAGCGAGCCCGACCTGTGGGCCGCGCTGATGGACCGATTGGCTGATCTGGCTATCGCCTCCATTGGCTCGCAGCTCGATGCCGGGGCTTCCGCCTTTCAGCTTTTTGATTCGTGGGCCGGGGCGCTGGCCCCCGATGAATACCGGCAGTTCGTGCTGCCGGCTAGCCAGCGAGTGTTCGCTGAGTTGGGCAACCGGGGCGATGGGGCGCCGGGCATCCACTTCGGGGTGGGCACCGGCGAGCTGCTGGAACTGTTGGCCAAAGCTGGGGCCGATGTGGTGGGGGTGGACTGGCGAGTGCATCTGGACGACGCTCGAGAGCGGCTCGGCCCCGATGTGGCCGTGCAGGGCAACTTGGATCCCGCCGCGGTGCTGGCCCCGTGGCCGGTGGTGGCCGACCGGGCCACCGACGTGCTGGATCGCAACGCTGGACGGCCGGGTCACGTGTTCAACCTGGGCCACGGCGTGCTGCCCGAAACCGATCCCGAGACGCTGGAACGGTTGGTGGAGTTGGTACACGGGTACAAGGCCACCCCGTGAAAATCGCAGTTGTCGGGGCGGGAATCACTGGGTTGGCCGCGGGCTACGAGGCGGCCAAAGCTGGTGCTGAGGTGGTGGTGTATGAGGCCGCCGAGCGGGCGGGGGGGCGGATTCTCACCACCGAGTTGGCCGGTCAGCCGGTGGACGAGGGGGCGGATGCGTTCTTGGCCCGGGTGCCGTGGGCAGTGGAACTTTGCCAAGAGCTGGGGTTGGCGGGCGAGCTGGTTTCGCCGGCCCAGCGGGCGGCGTTTGTGTACTCCCGAGGGGAGCTGCGGGCGCTGCCTCAGCCCAACGTGCTGGGGGTACCGCTGGATTTCGATGCCTTGGCCGCCTCGGGGATTGTGTCTGATGGTGGGGTGGACCGGGCCCGCCAAGAACCTGACTTGGCCGGGTCGCCGCTGGATGGCGACGAGTCGGTGGGCAGTTTGGTGCGGCGGCGGCTGGGCGACGAAGTGGCCGACAGGCTGGTGGATCCGCTGGTCGGAGGCATCAACGCCTCATCGATTGACGACCTGAGCGTGCGAGCTGCCGTGCCTCAGTTGGCCGAAGCCGCGGCTCGGGGCCCCAGCTTGGTGCGGGAATTGAGCCGTCTGGCCGCGTCGTCGACCGCCGACCCCGAAGCGCCGGTGTTTTACTCCCTGCCCGACGGTGTGGGGCGATTGACCGATGAGTTGGTCAGCCGACTAGGCCAGCGGCTGCGGCTGTCGTCCCCGGTGACTGATCTGGGCGAGCTGGATGCCGACCAAGTGATCGTGACCCTCCCGGCAGACGTGGCCAGCGCGCTGGTTGCTCCGGTTTCGTCGGCTGCCGCCGATCTGTTGGGCGAGATTGACTACGCCTCGGTGGTGCTGGTGTCGCTGGCTTTCAGTGCCGCCGACGTAGATCACCCCATGGCGGGATCGGGCTATCTGGTGCCCGCGGTGGAGGGCCGGACCATTACCGCCTGCTCATGGGCGTCGAGCAAATGGGGCCATGTGGGCTCGCACGACACAGTGGTGATGCGAGTGTCGGTTGGCCGCTATGGCGACGACCGGGCGTTGTCCTTCGACGACGATGCTCTGCTGGACGTGGTGCGGACCGATTTGGCGGCGACGATGGGCCTGGAGGCCGAGCCCCACACGGTGCGCATCAGCCGATGGGAGCGGTCGCTGCCCCAGTTCCGACCCGGCCATCTGGAGTTGGTGGCCGACATTAGACAGGTGCTGGCCCAAGACGCCCCCTGGTTGCAGGTAACCGGGGCGTGGGCACGGGGCCTGGGGGTACCGGCCTGCATCAACCAAGGCCGACAGGCGGCCCAGGCCGGCCTGACCGAGGGCGCAATCGTCAGATGAAGACCTGCGTCCGCGTGGCCGAAGGCGCAATCACCCGATGAGCCCGCGACTCGCCGTGTGGGCTCGCACCAGTGGGTGGACCGCGGCAGGCTCTTTGGCGGCGGGCGGGCTGGTGGCGCTGTCGATGCCGCCGTGGGGGTGGTGGCCACTGGCCTTAGTCGGGTTGGTGGCTTTCGAACGGCTTCTTGCCGATCAGCCGGTATGGGCTCGGGCGTGGCGGGGGTTTGGGTTCGGAGCGGGCTGGCTGTTCCCGGCCACGTTCTGGATGGTCGACTTCACTCTGCCCGGCTACCTAGCGGTGTGCGTGGTGTTCTCCGTGCTCTACGGACTGGTGGGGGCAGTTTGCCCGCCGGGGCGCAGTCGATGGTTGGCGCTGCCCGGCCTGTTTGTGCTGGCCGGAGCGATCCGCTGGCGGTGGCCGTTTGGTGGGGTGCCACTGGCCACCCTGCCCATGAGCCAGGTGGATACCCCCTGGGCCACCACCGTGCGGGTGCTCGGACCGTTGCTGCTGGTGGGGGTGTGTGCGGCCATCGCCATGGTGCTGGCCGCCGCGCTCGATCGTCGTTGGCAAGCGGCGCTGGTCCTGGCCGTGGTGGTGCTGGGGTTTTGGGGCTGGGCGGCGCTGGCCCCCCGGGGTTCGGCCACCGGCACTATCGACGTGGCCGTGGTGCAGGGGGGTGGCCCGCAGCGGACCCGGGCGGCCAACACTGAGCCTGGGGTGGTGTTCGCGCGGCACCTAGAGGCCAGCCAACTGGTGCGGCCGCCGGTGGACTTGGTGGTGTGGCCCGAAGACGTGGTGGACGTGTATGGCTTGTTCGCCAACAGCCGGGAGCGCCTGCGGCTGGCTGAGCTGGCCCGCGAACTCAACACCACGCTGGTGGCCGGAGTGGTTGAGGACGTGTCGGACACCGAAGCAGCCAACTTCGCCGCGGTATTCGCCCCCGACGGCACCCAGGTAGACCGTTACGACAAGGTCCGACTGGTGCCGTTCGGGGAGTACGTGCCGCTGCGGTCGTTGATCGAGCCGCTAGCCCCCGACTACCTGCCAGCCCGGGACATGCGCCGAGGCGACACCCCCGCGGTGGTGGACACCCCGGTGGGTCGCCTCGGGGTGTCAATAAGCTGGGAGATCTTCTTCGAGGATCGGGCCCGAGACGCCATCGGCAACGGCGGCGAAGTGCTATTGAACCCCACCAACGGGGCCAGCTACTGGCTCACCATCGTGCAGACCCAGCAAATCGCCAGCTCCCGGCTGCGAGCCCTGGAAACCGGCCGCTGGGTGGTGCAGTCCGCCCCCACCGGATTCAGCGCCTTCGTCGACCCCGACGGCAACGTATACCAGCGCACCGCCGTCTCCGAGCGCAAAGTCATCCAAGCCGAAATCGAGCTCCGCACCGGCCAAACCCTCGCCACAAGAGCCGGCCCCTGGCCCATGTTCGCCCTCGCCCTAGCTGCCCTGCTGGCGGCCTGGATAGCCCACTCAAGGACCACCACCCCTCCCGGCCGCCAACCCCGCTGATCAGACCTCCACCATCAGGGTGACAGGGCCGTCATTGATCAACTCTACGGCCATCATGGCGCCGAAGGAGCCGGTGGCGACGGTGGCGCCGAGGGCGCGGAGTTCGACAACGAGGTCGTCGATCAGGGCAGCGGCTTGGTCGGGGGCGGCGGCGCCGAGGAATGAGGGGCGGCGGCCCCGGCTGATATCGCCGTAGAGGGTGAACTGGCTCACCACCAGCAGCTCGCCGCTGGTGTCGGCCACCGACAAGTTCATGTGCCCGTTCTCGTCGGTGAAGATGCGCAAGTTCCACAGCTTGCCGGCCATCTTCTTCACTGTGTCGGCGTCGTCGTCGTGGGTCACGCCCACCAGACAGCACAGCCCTGGGCCGATCTCCCCGATCACCTCGCCGTCTACCCGAACCCGGGCCTCGGCGGCCCGCTGCACCAGCGCTCGCACGGGGCCAAGATAGCGGTCAGTCAGAGCAGCTGAGCATTTGCCAAACCCACCGAATTCCGAAAGCCTTGTGGGGCTATGGTCTCGGCGGATCGCCCGCTCAAAATCGCCCTTTTGTCGTACCGGGGCAAGCCCCACTGCGGTGGGCAGGGAGTGTATGTCCACCATCTGAGCAAGGCGTTGACCGACCTCGGTCACCACGTGGAGGTGCTGAGCGGACAGCCCTATCCGGTGCTCGACGATCGGGTTCCGCTGCACGAGCTCCCCAGCCTGGACATCTTCAACGACGCCCATCCGGGACGGATGCCGGGGTTCTGGGAGATCAAGTCGTGGGCCGACGCCGCCGAGGTGGGTTCGTTCATGACCGGTGCCTTCTCGGAGCCGCTGGCCTTCTCTATCCGGGCGTGGCAGATGCTGCGCTCCCGAGTGGGGGATTTCGACCTGGTTCACGACAACCAATCGCTCGGCTACGGGCTGCTGGCCATAGAACGGGACGGTCTGCCGGTGCTGGGCACCATCCACCACCCCATCACCGTCGACCGCCAACTGGAGCTCGAGCATGCCCGAGGTCCGGTAGAGCGGCTGGGCAAGCGGCGCTGGTATTCCTTCACCCGGATGCAGGCCCGGGTGGCCCGGCGCCTGCGGCGAATCATCACCGTGTCGGAGTCGTCGCGCGACGACATCGCCCGAGACCAGAAAGTGCCCCGCCGCCTGATGCACGTGGTTCCGGTGGGGGTGGACCCCGAGCAGTTCCGCCCGCTGCCCGGCGTGGACCGCAAGCCCGAGCAGATCATCACTACCGCCAGCGCGGATGTGCCCATGAAGGGCCTGCGCTACCTGTTGGAAGCAGTGGCCAAGCTGCGTACCGAGCGCGACGTGCGCCTCATCGTCATCGGCAAACCCCGTGAGGGGGGCACCTCGGCCGAAGCAATCCACAACCTGGGCCTGAGCCAGATGGTGGAGTTCATCTCCGGGGTGCCCGACGAGCGCATCGTGGAGCTGTACGCCACCAGCTCGGTGGCGGTAGTGCCATCTCTGTACGAAGGGTTCTCCCTGCCGGCCATCGAGGCCATGTGCAGCGGCACACCGCTAGTGGCCACCACGGGAGGGGCGTTGCCCGAAGTGGCCGGCCCCGACGGCCAAACCTGCGTGTCGGTGCCGCCCGGCGACAGTGAGGCACTGGCCGCGGCGCTGAGCAGAGTGCTGGATGATCCCGAAATGGCCGCCCGCATCGGAGCGGCGGGTCGGGAACGGGTGATTAGCCGGTGGAGCTGGCGCCACACCGCCGAGCAGACGGTGGAGCACTACCGGGCGCTACTCGACGAGTGGCGGCCCAACCGATAGGCACGAACCTCTCGGCGACTTCCAGTCCGATCATGTTGACCGTTGACTACAACCGCTTGGGTTTGAAGCCGGGCGAAAGGCTGCTCGATTTGGGATGCGGCTTTGGGCGCCATGCCTATGAGGCCGCCCGACGGGGCGCCCATGTAGTGGCCTGCGATCTGGCGTCGGCCGAGTTGGCCGAAGTTCGGGCCACGTTCGCGGCCATGTCGGATGCCGGAGAGCAGTACCACGGAACGTGCCAGGCTGCCCAAGGCGATGCCACCCGCCTTCCGTTTCCCGACCAGTCGTTCGACCGGGTCATCGCCTCCGAGGTGCTGGAGCACGTGGACTCAGATGATCAGGCGCTGGCCGAGCTGACCCGCATTCTGCGCCCCGGCGGGGTGCTGGCGGTAACGGTTCCCACCTGGTTCCCCGAAAAGGTGTGCTGGGCGCTCTCGGACGAGTACCACGCCCCCAAGGCGGTGGGCGGCCATGTGCGGATCTACCGGCGCAGCGAACTCCGGCGCCGACTCCGGCGGGCCGGCCTGGCCCCCTACTCAGGCCACCACGCCCACGCGCTGCACAGCCCCTATTGGTGGTTGCGGTGCGCGGTCGGCCCCAACCGCGACGACCATCGGCTGGTGGCGGCTTATCGCCGGCTCTTGGAATGGGATATTGTTCGCCAACCAAGAATCACCCGAATAGCCGAACGGGTCCTGAGTCCAGTGCTGGGCAAGAGCCTGGTTCTTTATAGCCGGAAGCCAGGATCACAGAGTCCAAGGGAGACCGAGCTTGTCGCCGTCTGAATCCCACAACCACAGGGAGACCGAGCTTGCCGATGCTGACTCCCCCACCCCCGGAGGCAGCGATTCCGACGGGCCTCGCGTGGCCGGCGTCTTGTCGGCATCCGAATTAGCGCAAACCGCCGACAGCATCGCCGACTGGCAGCTACCCAACGGCATGATCCCCTGGTTCCCCGGCGGCCACGCCGACCCGTGGAACCACGTGGAAGCCGCCATGGCCCTCACCGTCATGGGCCGCCGGACCGACGCTGAGCGGGCCTACCAGTGGCTGGTAGACCATCAACGGCCCGACGGCGCCTGGCATCAGTACTACGTGGCCGACGGCGTGGAGCAAGACAAGCTCGATGCCAACTGCGTGGCCTACGTGGCCACCGGCGTATGGCACCACTACCGGTGTACCGGCGACCGGAGCTTCTTGGAGAGCATGTGGCCGGTGGTGGAGCGAGCGGTGGACTTCGTGCTCGATTTGCAGCTCCCCCGAGGGGAGATCCGCTGGGCCCGCCACGCCGACGGCACGCCGTGGTCGTTCGCCCTGCTCACCGGGTCGTCCAGCATCTGCCACAGCCTGCGAGCCGCCATCGCCACCGGCGAGGAGTTGGGCCACGAGCGACCCGACTGGGAGCTGAGCACAGCCCGGCTGGCCGATGTGATCCGAACCCAACCCGACGCCTTCGCCCCCAAGCACCGCTGGGCCATGGACTGGTACTACCCCGTTCTGGCCGGCGTGGTCACCGGCCAGGAAGGCCGCACCATGCTGGCCTCCCGCTACGACACATTCGTGATGGACGGCCTCGGGGTGCGCTGCGTGTCGGATCGGCCCTGGGTAACCGCCGCGGAGACCTGCGAGAGCCTTATGGCTCATCTCGGCGTGGGCCGAAGAGACATCGCCGCCGAGATGTTCGAGTGGGTGCAAAACCTGCGAGCCGACGACGGCTCCTACTTCACCGGCATGGTCCATCCCGAGCGGATCCACTTCCCTGCCGATGAGCGCACCAGCTACACCGCCGCCGCCGTCATCCTGGCCGCCGACGCCCTATCCGGCGCCTCCCCTGCCTCCACCCTCTTCTCCAACCACCGCACCCTCCCCGAACTAATCACCATCGGCTAGAGGCCGAACAGCCAACCTTCAGGTCTGAGTCAGATTCTCGGGGATCTCAACTAGCAGTGAGGGATCTGGTTCGGCTGCTTCCACTCGCGCGTTGTAGGTATCGAAGAGCAGCCGAAGCACCCTGCGAGTCTCAGCCTCTGAGTATCTGGCTACGTCGTCGATGTTCCCTGCCACATACTCCTCAACACCGCGAACCGCGACGCGATCCTCAATTCCAATGTTGTCGGCGAGAGATCGGGCAGTTCCTATCCTGTCTTCGAGCGTCAAGATCATTGGCCGGAAGCCCTGCTCAATATTGGCTTGGCATTTGGCTAGCAACGCCTCGGTTGGGCTAATGGTCACATGGATCGCGGTGTCATTGACCATGAAGTCGCCCGCTCGTCCTGTCTGCTGGTCAGCAGTCGTGTAGCCCTGGTTCTCTATCTCAAGATCAGGGTGCCTGACCTCCAGCATTGCTCCGACAAGATGCTGCCCCACCGCCCCCACAGCGTTGCCGCCCTTATCTCGGGCGGTAGCCAACAGCGCGTCGATCGTATGACGAGTTTGCTTGCTGAAATCGATCTCCATGGGCAGGCGTTGACGGTCGTAGAAGTCAGCCCGAATGCGCCCAACCATCCTCGCTTGAAGACGGCCGATGACTGATAGCTGATCATCCTCACCCAGGTCTCCAAATTCACCCGCAACGACAGAGCCATTGACCACCTCCTGAAACGAGCGAGCAAGATCCTGACTCCCGCGACTCGTGCGACCCCCTTCGCTGGCAAAGGGACGGACTTCTCCGTGGCGGGCGAGAATCTTCTTGATGCGGTTGCCGCCCAGCAGGCTGACTTGAGTACCGGTGAACCACTTGGATTCGTTAAGTGGGAAGTGAGTGCTCATGTGCTCACACATGATGAGCCCGACGGCCATGACGTTGCGGTTGACAGTGCCGTCATTGCGCTGAGCCTCATACCACTGCTCGATGCCAACGTCGAGCAGATTGGCAACGTGCTCTGCGTTCACCCAGCAGCCCTAACGGTTACTCGACTGCCTAGCCCTATAACAGCAGGGACTAGAACATGCTCAGCCAGCCATGCGACGACAGGTACACAAACTGCATCTCCGAACCCGAACAGCGCTTGAGCATCAGTCACCGCCGAACAGTCGAATTGGTCGGTAACCCCTTGTAGTCGGCCGTACTCCCGAGGCGTCATCCATCTGACCCGAACTTCATCATCGGCAACTTCAACGACCGCCTGCCGTGAAGAGCCGCCGCGTGCCGTCCGCAAGCAACCGGAGATGTTGTCCGACCGGATTTCCCATACGGCCACTCCCTTGCGTGTTCGACGGTAGGCAGTGCGCCACCGTGGTGCCCCGTCCTGTCGGAGCGAGTCCAGACGACGTTGGTGGATGGGAGGAAGTGAGGCCAAGAACTTCCCCAGCCGTTCGCCATCCCACCACAGCTCGTCGCGGGGGTCGAGTCGCTCCACAACATCGCCTAGGCGGCGACCATCCTGAAGTGGAACGGGTACCGGCAGTTCCTGAAGCATCAGATCCTGATTGGCTCGAACAAACGAGGACACCGATTCAGAGCGCAGCGGACCCGCCATCCCTAGAGCGGGACCACCGAGTTGTTCACGTGTGCCAATGATGAAGAGCCGAGGCCGTGACTGGGGCACGAACCACCGGGCGTCCACGGTCAGTACATCGCAGACATACCCCAACTTGTTGAGCTCTCCGATCGACACCCGCAGGTCTTCCCCTCCCCTGGAGGAGACAAACGACGACACGTTTTCGATCATCACCACTGACGGGACACGCTCCCCCATCTCCTTCAAGACGCGGGAGAACTCGAAGAACAACCCTGACTGCTCCCCATTAAGCCCACGTCGATACCCAGCCAGCGACAGATCAACGCAAGGAAAGCTGGCCGTCGCAATATCCACGCAGGGCACTGTCTCGCCCTCCACACTCCGGATATCTCCCAAGACATAGTGCGCGTCGTCGAAATTGGACGCATACACCGCATGCTTGACCGGCTCGATGTCGTTTGCCCACACCACGTCGACTCCCGCGTACTCCAAACCAGCCCTGACCAGGCCAATCCCGGCGAAAAACTCCGCCGCCGTCAGCCTGTGGTCTCCGGATAGCGCTACAGGAGGGCCAACTAGGCCATTTCCCTGAGCCGATACCACCAGCTTCTTGCTACGTAGAGCGCTGCCATCGAATCCGTTTGTGTTTCTCTTCATAGCATCGATGACCTGATCAGAGGGCCCAGCGCTGCACGCCATACATAGACGCTTCGAATGACCATAGCCGTGACCAGTGACAGTTACAGGGACCAACATGACCGAAATGCCATCGCTACCATCGACCCATCGGCGTGCTTCCGGAGGGGTCTTGGGATTCGTTGGAGGCGACTCGCTAGTCGATGCGGGGGAACCGCAGTCGCTACACCAGGCCGGAACTGGCCGTTTGCTCGTCGGTGCCTCGCCAGGAATTGCACTACCGGGTGGCGGCTCGGCCCTGTCGAAGTCGCGGCGAGCAGCCGAACTGGTGTTTCGCGAGGCCAAGCTCGAGGTCCCTGTGGATGGTTGCTACTGGCACGACTGCCCCGCCACACCCGGCTGGCCGCCAACGCCAGCTACTGGTCAGACCAGACCACCGGCAACATCGCCCGCGATCTAGACACCGTCGCCCTCCTATAAGAAGCCGGCTGGACCGTGCTGCGATTCTGGGAGCACAAAACCCCAATACAGAGGACGATGATATTGACCAATCAGTTCATGAAGCACTGGGGGAGAACGGGCGTCTGTAACCGGACAAAACCGGCTGCTTGGTCGTCGAATGGAATCCAGGTCTGAGCCCATGTCTTGGCAATTGGAGATCACGCAGTCCGTATGTCGGGTTGCTCAGCGACCTGATCCAGTATGGATGCCAGTGACTTGAGCGTACGATCCTTGATTGGATGGCACTTCTCGGGAACATGCCCGTCATTGATGATCTCCACCATGGCAATCGACTCTTCGATTCGGCGTTTCTCCATCTGCACACGCCAGGCGAATGGTCGGTCAATCAATTCTGAAACCTGCGCCAAGCGGCTGTATAGGTAGTGCTTTCTAGGGTCTTGAGCAGGACCATCGATACGTCCATCACAACAGGGGTACCGGCAACGAAGTCGACTACGGATGTTGGGATCCTCGTACAAGGCTGCAGCCATCCTCCGGCTAACAGTGGTACCTGCAGTGGGTAGGTAGACACCGGCCTGTGGGCCATAGGTGTGATCATCCTCGGCTTTGGATTTCTGCGGCTTCCGCAGAGACGCGTAATCGTATTTCTCTCTGAGGCCGACTCCTACGGAGAATCCGCGAGCTGTGACGAGAGCGATAGACGCAGGGCCGATGATCCCTTGGTTTCCGAATACGAGGTCCTCGTGGTCTTGGCCAAATTTGTTCGCGATTCCAAGCACAGACGAAACCTTGGAGACAGACATGTCGCGGTCCCCCGTGGGGGATAGCCGCAGTTCGACTGTCGAGACACCGAGAGTGGCTAGCTGTTCGCTGAAAGAGCGTGCGAGCCTGTAGTCATCAGCAGCAAGCCGATCGCGGTTGGCTGCTACGACGACTCGAACAGAGTCACCGCTTGCCTGACGGACCGTTGGCGTGACCCCCTGAGTTTGGTCCGCCTGTTGTGAGGGTTCGTTGTCCAGTATTGCTGGATGGAGGAGGATCACGACTATGGCGAGGCGAAGGCACACGCCCGAGCAGATTGTGCGCAAGCTCCGGGAGGCCGATCGGC